>DASSCF010000063.1:0-22249 GCA_035698025.1 Gaiellaceae bacterium | reverse complement strand
CTCCCGCACGGGCGGGTATCCTACGCGACGCATGGCGACGGCCCCTCCGAGAAGTCTCGAGTCATACCGAGACGAGGCCGACCGCTTCATCGCCGCGCTCGATGAGGAGCACTACCTCCACTACGCGGGGCTGAAAGAAGCCTTCGAGCTCGAGCCGATCTACGAGCGGTTCTCGGACCTGACGACCCTCGATGCCGCATCACGGCTCGCGGAGGCGGCTGCGGAGGGCGGCCACGGCGAGACCGAGCTCTGGCGCTTCGCCTGCGAGGGGTACCTGGGCAACTTGACGCGCGCCGAGGCGGAAGAGATCGCCGGCCTGGAGGCCTCGCTGACCGCGACCGTGGACGGCGAGGACGTCCCGTACCGCATGCTCCGCCCCGCGATCGCCAACGAGCCGGACCGGGGCAAGCGCGAGCAGCTCGACGCCGCGCGGGTCGAGCTGACGCGGGAGAAGCTGACCCCTCGCTGGATCGCGCACGACGAGAAGCGCCGCGAGGGCACGCGCAACCTCGGCGCTTCGAGCTACCGCGAGCTCTACGACCGCTTCGGCTTCCCGCTCGAGGAGCTGGCCGAGCAGTGCCGGACGTTCCTCGCCGAGACGGAGGACCTCTACGTGGCCTCGTTCGACCCGCTCCTGCGCCGCCGCGCGGGCGTGTCGCTCGAGGAGGCGCGGCGCTTCGACGTCCCGCGCGTGTTTCGCGCGAGCGAGTGGGACGGAGGATTCCCCGGAGAGCGCATGGTGCCCGCGCTCCAGTGGACGCTCGACGGGCTCGGCATCGACCTGCGCTCGCAGGAGAACGTCCATCTCGACCTCGAGCCGCGGCCGAAGAAGAGCCCGCGCGCGTTCTGCGCGCCGATCGAGGTCCCCGACCGGGTCATGCTCGTGATCAAGCCGATCGGCGGGCCGGACGACTGGCACGCGTTCTTCCACGAGGCCGGCCACACCGAGCACTTTGCGCACGTCTCGCCCGACCTCCCGGTCGAGTTCCGGCGCCTCGGCGACAACTCGGTCACCGAAGGCTGGGCGATGCTGCTGGAGCACCTCGTCAACGACACGGCCTGGCTCTCGCGGCGCCTCGACTTCGCCGGGCTGGACGAGTTCGCGCGCGAGGCCGCGGTCGGTCTCCTCTACTTCGTGCGCCGTTACTCGGCGAAGCTCCTCTACGAGCTGGAGCTCCACGGGGACGTCGAGCTCGAGGAGATGTCCGCGCGCTATGTCGAGTGGCTGCGCGAGGCGACCAAGATCGAGCCCTCGCCGGCGGACTTCCTCGCCGACGTGGACGCGGGGTTCTACGCGTCGTGCTACCTGCGCGCCTGGGCGCTCCACGCGCAGCTGCGGTCGTACCTGCGCGAGGAGTTCGGGCGCGCGTGGTTCACGAGACCGGAGGCGGGCTCCCTGCTGAAGGAGCTCTGGAGCGAAGGCCAGCGGCTGACTGCGGCCGAGCTGCTGGACCAGGTGGCGGGGCAGCGCCTCGAGCTGGGGGCCGTGACCGAGCGAATCCGCGAGGAGGTATCTGCATGAGGCGGGTCGTCATCGCCGGCGCAGCCGGCCGCGACTTCCACAACTTCAACGTCGTGTACCGGGGGCGCGAGGACGTGGAGGTCGTCGCGTTCACGGCCACACAGATCCCCGACATCGAGGGCCGCGTCTATCCGGCCGCCCTCGCCGGCGAGCGGTATCCGGAGGGGATCCCGATCCACCCCGAGGAGGAGCTCGCGGACCTGATCCGGCGTGAGGACGTCGACACGGTCGTCTTCGCGTACTCCGACGTCACGCACGAGCACGTCATGCACGTCGGCTCCCTGGCCATGGCCGCCGGGGCCGACTACGAGCTGCTCGGCCCGCGCGCCACCATGATCCCCTCGGACAAGCCCGTCGTGGCGATCTGCGCCGTGCGCACCGGCTCGGGCAAGAGCCAGACGACGCGCTACGTCGCCGGGCTGCTGCACGAGGCGGGCAAGCGCGTGGCCGTCCTGCGCCACCCGATGCCGTACGGCGACCTGACGAAGCAGGCCGTCCAGCGCTTCGAGCGCTACGAGGACCTGGACGCGGCCGACTGCACGATCGAGGAGCGCGAGGAGTACGAGCCGCACCTCGCCGAGGGCAACCTCGTCTTCGCCGGCATCGACTACGCGGCGATCCTCTCGCGCGCCGAAGAGGAGGCCGATGTGATCGTGTGGGACGGCGGCAACAACGACACGCCGTTCATCAAGCCGGACCTGCACATCGTCGTCTGCGACCCGCACCGGCCCGGCCACGAGCTCCGGTACCACCCGGGCGAGACCAACCTGCGCATGGCCGACGTCTGCGTCGTGAACAAGACGGACACGGCCCCGCCGGACGGCGTGGAGGCGGTGCTCGACTCGATCCACCGGCTCAACCCGGGCGCCGAGGTCGTGCTCGCTGCTTCGCCGTTCCACGTCGAGGACGGGCGCACCGAGGAGATCCGCGGCAAGCGTGTGCTCGCGGTCGAGGACGGCCCCACGCTCACGCACGGCGAGATGACGTACGGCGCCGCCGTCCTCGCCGCCAAGCAGCACGGCGCGGCCGGATTGGTCGACCCGCGGCCGACGGCGGTCGGCTCGATCCAGAAGACGTTCGAGGCGTACCCGCACGTCCACGAGCTGCTGCCCGCGATGGGCTACGGGCGCAAGCAGATGGAGGAGCTGCGCGAGACGATCTCGAGCTCGGACGCCGACCTCGTCCTCATCGGGACGCCGATCGACCTCCGGCGCGTGATCGAGATCGACAAGCCGGCGCTGCGCGTGACGTACCGGCTCCAGGAGCTCGGCGAGCCGACGCTCACGTCCATCCTCGAGTCCCGCGGCATCATCGAGCCGAGCACCGCGCTCGCCTGAGCCCGGCCCCGGGGTACACCGACCGGAACGGGCCCCTCCGGGGAGCTTGTGTTCCACGCGCACAAAGAGGACGGCCCCGCTCCGCCGCGAAAACCGGCGCCTCCTAGGTTCGGTAGCGACATGACTCTCGTGGTGCGCGTGAAACACAAGGTGGGGTTCGGGTGCTGACGGTTCTCGCCCTCGGCGGCAACGCGCTGCTCGGGCCCGGGCAGCGCGGGACCGCGGCGGAGCACCGGGCGAACCTCGCCACGACGTTCGCGGCGGTCGCCCCCCTGCTCGAGGGCGAGCTCGTCGTCACGCACGGGAACGGCCCGCAGGTCGGGAACGAGCTTCTGCGCCAGGAGCTCGCGGCTGCCGAGGCGCCGCCGCTGCCCCTCTGGGTCGCGGTCGCGCAGACGCAGGCGGAGATCGGCACGCTCGCGGCAGCCGAGCTCGCGCCCGCGACCGGACGGCCGGTCGTCGTCCTCGCCACCCATGTCGTCGTCGACCCGGGCGACCCCGCGTTCGAGAACCCAACGAAGCCGATCGGCCCCTACTACCACCGCCCGCGCGCGGAGGAGCTGCAGCGCGACCGCGGCTGGACTCTGCGCGAGGACGCGGGCCGCGGCTGGCGGCGGGTCGTCCCCTCGCCACGTCCGCTCGAGGTCGTCGAGCTGGAGGCGGTGCGCACACTGCTCCGCGCCGGCCAGCTCGCCGTAGCCGTCGGAGGCGGCGGCATCCCGGTGGTGCGTCGCGACGAGGGCTTCGACGGGATCGACGCGGTCATCGACAAGGACCACGCGTCCGCCCTCCTCGCCGTCGGCCTCGGGGCCGAGCGGCTCGTGATCCTCACGCAGGTGCCCGGCGTCTACCGGGAGTTCGGGACGGGCGAGGATCCCGGGGAGCCCATCGCCAAGCTGAGCCCCGAGACGGACGCAGATTTCGTCGACGGCCTCGCGGCCGGGAGCATGCGCCCCAAGGTCGAGGCGGCGTTCGCCTTCGTGCGGCAGACCGGCGGCGAGGCGCTGATCACGAGCGCCGAGGCCGTTGGGAACGGCGAAGCCGGGACGCGAGTCGTCCCGGCTTCGGCCTGACACGCCGGCGCTAACTGCGGGTCGCCGTGCCCTCGATCGCGCCGTCCGATCCGATCTGGATCCGCTTGGGCTTCGGTTCTTCCGGCTTCGGGACCCGGATCTCCAGGACGCCGTTGTCGTAGTTCGCGGAGACCGCATCCTCCTGGACGCCCGGGGGCAGCGTGACGCTCCGCGAGAAGGAGCCGAACCGACGCTCGAAGCGGTAGTACCGCTCTGTCGACTGCTCCGTCTCGCGCGACCGCTGGCCGCTGACGGTGAGGACGTTGTCGTTCAGCTCGATCGCGATGTCCTGTTCCGGGATCCCCGGGAGGTCGAACGAGAGCATGAGCTCGCCCTCGGTTTCCCACACGTCCACCGCCGGAAGCCATGTCGAGGACTGGCCGTTCGCGGGACTTGCCCCGGCGAGGCCCATCCAACGGCTCATCTCGTTCTGCAGGGCGGAAAGCTCACGAAACGGTTCCCAACGTACGAGTGCCAACGCAATCCCTCCTTTCGGATATGTACTGCAATGGCGATGATAAAACCTAAGCGCTTACCTGTCAAGTTCCAGGAGCGGTAGGATACACGCGTGATTCCGGCGCACCTCAAGGGCCGCGACTTCCTCTGCGTCAACGACTGGGCGCCGGAGGAGCTCGTGCTCGTCCTCGACCACGCGGACAGGCTCAAGGCCCGCCAGCGGGAGCGCGTCCCGCACCGCATCCTCGAGGGCCGGACGCTTGGGATGATCTTCCAGAAGCCGTCCACGCGCACGCGCGTGAGCTTCGAGGTCGGCATCGCCCAGCTCGGAGGGATCGGCCTCTACCTCGCCGCCGGCGACCTCCAGCTGGGCCGTGGCGAGACGATCAAGGACACCGCGGTCGTCCTCTCCCGCTTCCTCGACGGGATCATGATCCGCACGTTCAAGCAGTCCGACGTCGACGAGCTCGCGGAGCATGCCGGGATCCCCGTCATCAACGGCCTCACCGACGAGTTCCACCCCTGTCAGGCGCTCGCCGACGTGATGACCATCCGAGAGCGGCTGGGCGGGTTCGAGGGCGTGCGCGTCGCGTACCTCGGCGACGGGAACAACGTCTGCCACTCGCTCATGGTCGCCTGCGCCAAGCTCGGGATGGACTTCGTAGCCGCGACACCGCCTGGGTACGAGCCGTCCGAGGAAGTGGTCGGCTGGGCCCGCACGGCGGCCGAGGTCGGGGGCACCTCGGTCGAGCTCACGAACGACCCGCGCGCCGCGGCGACCGGCGCCGACGTGCTCTACACGGACGTCTGGACGAGCATGGGCCAGGAGGCCGAGCGCGAGCAGCAGCTGGCGGACCTGGCCGGGTTCGGCATCGACGCGGACACGGTCGCTCTTGGCAGCGAGCGCGCGATCGTCCTCCACTGCCTCCCCGCCCACTACGGCGAGGAGATCACCGAGGGCGTCCTCTACGGGCCGAGCTCAGCCGTCTGGGACCAGGCGGAGAACCGCCTGCACGCCCAGAAGGCCCTCATGGCGCTCGTCATCAAGTAGGCCCGCGACAGCGTGCTCCCGCTCCGGGACAACGTCCCGACCCGGCGGTTCCCGGTCGTGACGGTCGCGCTGATCGTCGCGAACGTCCTCGTCTTCGTCCTGTACCAGCGCGCAGGCGAAGGGCCCGGCTTCCTCAGCTCGGTGAACGATCTCGCGTTCAGGCCGTGCGAGGTGGATGACTCGTGCGAGACCGCCGGCGAAGGGCCGCTCGTCACCCTCTTCACATCCATGTTCCTGCACGGGACCTGGCTCCACCTGCTCGGGAACATGCTCTTTCTCTGGATCTTCGGGAACAACGTCGAGGACACGCTCGGTCGGCCTCGCTACATCGCGTTCTACGTCCTCGGCGGCGTGTTCGCGATGGCGACGCAGTCGGCGGTCACCCTCGGCTTCGGCGACCCGGCCGACGGTGCGATCCCCAACCTCGGGGCGAGCGGGGCGATCGCGGCCGTGCTCGGCGCCTACTTCGTCCTCTTCCCCAGGGGCCGCGTGCTGACGCTGATCCTCCCGGTCTTCATCTTCCCGCTCCCGGCGAGCCTCTTCCTCGGCATCTACTTCGTCATGCAGGCCCTGGTCGGCGGCCTCTCGTTCCTGAGCCCGGAGCAGGGCGGCGGCGTCGCGTACTTCGCACACATCGGCGGGATCGTCTTCGGCATCCTCACGATCCGCCTCTTCGCCGCCGGGCGGTCACGGTCGAGATACTGAGCGCGTGACCTTCGAGGATCACGTCCGTGCGGCGCTCGACTCGCTGCCGCCCAAGCTGCGCGACGCCATGACCAACGTCGAGATCGTGGTCGAGGACGAGAACGAGGAGGATCCCGACCTTTTCGGCCTCTACCTCGGCATTCCGCTCACCGAGCGCGGGATCGACGGCTACGACGGCGCCCTGCCGGACAAGATCGCGATCTACCGGATCCCGCTGGAGGAGGAGTTCGGGCACGACCCCGACCTGCTCGAGGAGGAGATCGGCATCACGGTCGTCCACGAGATCGCACATCACTTCGGGATCGACGAGGACCGCCTCGCCGAGCTCGGCTGGGCCTAGGTCCGCCGCGCCAGCCGGCTGACGGCCGGGGTTCCCGTGACTCCGTGGACGACGATGGACGTGACGACGCACGCCGCCACCGCCCAGAAGATCGTCTGCGCGTCGTCCAGGGCCAGCGACCCCGCGACGAGCGCGACGGCGACGTAGTAGAGAGATCCGACCCCGCGCACGCCGAACCAGCCGAGGAAGGCGCGCTCTCTCAGCGGCAGGCCCGAGCCCAGGAACCCGACGAAGACGGCAGCGGGCCTGACGGCGAGCAGGAGGAACGGCACGAGAGCCGCGCCGGCCCAGCCGGCCTCCGCCCACCCGGCGATCGTCACCATGCTCCCGAGGAGCAGGATCGCGGCGAGCTCGGAGAACTTCTCCACCACCTCGGCGCCCTGGTGGACCCGCTCGTTGGCCTCGTGATCCCGCTCGTAGCGGCGAAAGCCGATCCCGCCGGCGAAGGCCGCGAGGAACCCGTAGGCGCCCACCAGCTCGGTGGCGCCGTAGAGCACGAGCACGGCACCGACGGCGACCCAGCCGTCGAACTCCTGGCCGAGCAGCCGGCGGTCGCGCAGCCAGAGGATGACGGCGGCGATCGCGTACCCGCCCAGTCCGCCCAGCGCGAGCCCGACCGGCACGGCGTAGACGACGTCCGCCAGGATCCACTCGAGGACCCAGTTCCCACCACGGTCATCGAGCGCGAGGAAGAGCCCGAGCGCGATGAACGGGAACGCGAGCCCGTCGTTGAGCCCGGCCTCGGCGGTGACGGCGAAGTGCGGCTCGCGCTCGTCCTCCTCGCCGGGAGGCCCGACGCCGATGTCTCCCGCGAGCACGGGGTCTGTCGGGGCGAGGGCGGCGCCGAGCACGACGGCGGCGGCAAGCGGCAGTCCCATGACGCCCACGCCGAAGAGCGCGATCGCCGCGATCGTCAGCGGCATGACGATGCCGAGCAGCCGCACGACCGAGCCCCACGACCGCAACGAGAGCTCGCGGTCGAGCTTGAGGCCGGTGGAGAAGAGCGCGACGACGACCGTGAACTCGGCGAGCCGCATGACGATCTCGGCGTCGTCGACGGGGTCGAGCCACGGGATGTCGAACGCGCGGATGACGACGGCGGCCACGAGGCCGAGAACCAGGTAGATGAGGGCCGCCGAGAACGCCCGCTCATGCTGCGTCGAGAGCGCGCCGATCGCCGCGAACACGGCGATCCCGAGGAACGCGAGCGCGAGGGCGTACGCGTCCCCAAGGTCGAACCCTGGGCCTGCTACGGCGAGGACGGTCAGCGCTCGAGCGGCCCCGTCAGGCGGCCTTGCGCTTGGCCTTCCGCGGCTTGCGGGCCTTGCCGCGGTTGCTCTTCGACGCCTTCACGCTCGCGCGGAGCGCCTCCATCAGGTCGATGGGCGCCTCGGGCTGCTCCTCCTCGGCGACCGGCACGGTCTCGCCCTTCTCCTTCGCCTTGATGATCTTGACGAGGGCGTCGCGATACGTGTCCTTGAACCTCTCCGGCTTGAAGGTGCCGGTGAACTGGTTCACGAGCTGGGTCGCCATCTTCATCTCCTGCTGGTCGACCCGGACGCCCTTGGGCGCGAGCCCCTTCGCGGGGCGAATCTCGTCTGCGAAGTGCATGCGCTCGAGCGTGATCACGCCGTCGCGGATGCGCAGGCAGCCGAGGTGCTGGCGGTCGCGCATGACGAAGGTCGCCACGCCCACGAGGCCGGACTTCTCCATCACGCGCGCGAGGAGCGTGTAGACCTTCTCGCCTCCGTCCTGCGGTGAGAGGTAGTACGTGCGCTCGAAGAAGATCGGGTCGATCTCCTCCTGCTCGACGAAGGCCTGGATCTCGATCGTCTTCTGCGCCTGCTCGAGCGCCGCGTCCTTGAAATCCTCGTCCTCGAGGTAGACCCACTTGCCCTTGCGGATCTCGAAGGCCTTCACGACCTCGTCCTCGTCGACCGGCTTGTCCTCCTTCTTGCAGACCTTCTGGTAGCCGATACGGCCGCCGTCCGGCTCGTGCACGAAGTTGAAGTGGAGCTTGTGCTCCTGGACCGCGCTCTCCATGCGCACGGGCACGCTCACGAGCCCGAACGCGATCGTCCCTGACCAGATCGCTCTTGGCATGTCAGGGAGTTATTGCCAGGAAACCAGCCTCGAAACGTCGGAGCCGTGGGGCCGCTAGTCGTGCACGCGCGCGATCAGCTGCGCGCGGCGGAGCACCTTGCACGCGACGCCGCCGAGGCGGACGTCGAAGCCGGCGTCCTTCGGGAAGAGGACCTTGTCGCCCGGATCGATCCCGACCACCTCGGAGCCGACGGCCGTGACGATCCCCGTCCGGCACCCGGCCTCGGCGCTCTGCGGGATGATCAGGCCGGTCCTCGTCTCGACCTCCTCCTCGGTCGGCTCGACGATCAGATGGTCGTCGAGAGGCTCGAGCGTGACGGTGAGCGGCGCCGGGTCCTCCACGGACGGATTGTAGGCCGCGCCTCACGTAGCATCCTCCCGTGCCGCGCAGCACCGTCTGCCTCACGTTCGACTTCGACGCGCTCTCGGTCTGGCTCGCCTACGACCGCGTCACGCCGGCGATGCTCTACCGGGGCGAGTATGGCGCGCGCGTCGGCGTGCCCCGCATCCTCGAGTTCCTGAAGGAGCGCGAGCTCGACGCGACGTTCTTCGTCCCGGGCCACACGGTCGAGTCCTTCCCGGACGAGGTCGACGCGATCCTCCGGGCGGGCCACGAGGTCGCCCACCATTCCTACGCGCACATCGACCCCAGCCTGCAGACGCAGGACGAGGAACGCGCCGACATGGAGCGCGCGCTCGCGGTGCTCGAGAAGATCGGCGTGCAGCCGCGCGGCTTCCGCGCGCCGTCGGCCGACCTGTCGGAGGCGACGCTCCCGCTGGTCGAGGAGCACGGCTTCCTCTATGACTCGAGCCTGATGGCCGACGACTACCGGCCGTTCCACCCGCGGATCGGCGACCAGGTGGCACGCGGCGAGCCGCTCGTGCGTGGACGCGAGTCGACCGTCTGGGAGCTGCCGCTCTCGTTCGAGCTCGACGACTGGGTGCACTTCCAGTTCAACTTCGATCCCTACCGCAAGGGCGGCGCGACGGCGAGCGACGTGCTCGAGATCTGGCAGGGCGAGTTCGACTGGATGGACGCGAACGTCCACGGCGGGATCCTCACCGTGACGATGCACCCGCAGGTGATCGGCCGCGGCCACCGCATGGCCATGCTGGACACGTTCGTCGGCCGCTGCCGCGAGGCGGGCGCCCGTTTCGCGCGCATGGGCGACGTCGCCGAGTCGCTCGCCTGACTGGACCTAGGTCAACGTCCGGCGCCCGTTCGTCTTCGTCGAGCATTCGATCGACGAGGCGACGCGGTGCGCAGTGTTCGAGCCGAAAGCGTGAGAGGGGCGCCCGTGACGGACGCCCCTCTCCGAGAGCGAGCTACTTCGCGAACTGCACGTAGGCGCTGTGCGCCGTGCCGTCGGTCAGCGTGACGACGAGCTCGCGGCACGTGCCCCGCCACGCCCGGTCCGTCTTCCACGGGTAGGTGTACCGATCCAGGTACGCCGTGTAGTAGAAGGACGTCCAGCCCGGCGTCTGCGTCGCCTCGAACGCGCCGAGCGGGGCCTTGGTCGCGCAGTCGATCTGGCGCGACGCGGGCGAGCCCGCCGCGAGCACGTTGAGGCCGCGGTCGCCGCCGAGCCTGAAGTGCACGTCGATGACGTTGCCCGCGCGCCCCTCGTTCAGGAACGGCGCGTCCTCGAGGGTGGCGAGGAAGCCGCTCCAGTCGAGGATCGCGTCGCGGAGCGCCTGCTCGCCGCCGACGATCGGCAGCGTCACGCTCGAGTCGTCGAGGTCGACCGTGAGCTGCGTGCCCGGCGCGGGCCGGATCGTGTAGTCGCGGTCGCTCGAGATGATCATGATCCCCAGCCGCCGGCCGGCCGCGATGACCGAGTCCTTCGGCTGCATGTCGAAGTTGAACTCGTACTTCACGCCCGGCGTGATCGCCTCCGTGAGCGCCGGCGAGTTGCGGTTCTCCGGGTCGATCCAGCCGCGGCTGATGACCGTGCCGTTGCCCGTGCCGCCCGGATAGCTGATCAGGTGGGCGGTCAGGTTCGCCTTGGTCCGGTCGATCGCGACCTTCAGCGAGATCGTCGGGGTTCCGCTGATGCGGATCGGCGTCAGGAGCGGCGCCGTCTTGAAGACGATTCGGTTCGGTGAGGAGGCCGAGTTCATGAGCGTCGCCGGCGTGATCCCCGCGTTGTCGATCACGGTCTCGTCGGCGTCCGGCACCTTCTGGAACGTGAGGGTGCCGATGCCCGGTGCCCCGCCCTTGAAGCCGAGCGTCGCGTCGCCGGCGGCCGGGTCGGGCCACTCGGGATACGGCGTCGGGCTCTGCGAGCTCTGGCCCTCGCGGACGACCCACGCCTTCGGGTCGTTCTCGACGTTGTTCTGGTGGTCCCAGAGGTAGCGGCTGAACCAGCGGTTCGTGCGGATCAGCGGCGGGGACCCACCGTGGCCGCCCTGGTGCCAGTAGAGCTGATGCGGAACGTTCCGCTCGCGCAGCGCCGCGTAGAACGTGGCGGCGTGCTTCGTCATCACGTTCCAGTCGTTGTTGCCGTGCGCGACCAGCGCGGCGGCCTTCAGGTTGTCGATGTCGTTCATGTAGTTCCGCGCGTCCCAGAAGGGCGTGTAGTCGCCCGTCACGCGGTCCTGCGTGGCCGCGATGTTCGCGATCACCGGACGGCAGATGGTCTGGTTCGGGCGCGTGTAGGTGTACTCGGCGAGCACGTCCGCGTCCTCACCCTGGAACCCGCCCGGCGCCCGCACCATGCCGTTGGCGCGGTAGTAGTCGTACCAGCTGTTGATCGCCGAGATCGGGACGATGGCCTCGAGGCCCTCGACGCCCGTGGTGGCGACGCCGATCGGCAGCGTGCCGTTGTACGACGTCCCGATCATGCCGACCTTGCCCGTGGTCCACGTGGCCGCGACCTCGGTACCGCCGGTCTGGGCCGTGAAGGCCTTGGCGCGGCCGTTGAGCCAGTCGATGACCGCCTTCGGGCCGAGCGTCTCGGCCGGGTCGCCGGTCGTGGGGCAACCGGTGGAAAGCCCGGTGCCCGTGCCCTCTGCATGGACGACCGCGAAGCCGCGTGGGACCCATGTGGACACGTGCGAGTTGGAGATGATCGGGCTCGTGTCGAAGAAGTCCGGCGCGGTGACGGGCCGCGTTGTGGGCGGCTGGCCGATCTCGTGGTCGACGTTCCAGTTGACGACGTCCACGTTGCCGCCGTAGTACGGGCTCACCTCCATGACCACGGGGACCTTGAGGCCGATCGTGTCGGTCTCCATCACCCGCGTCACGTCGATGTGGATCCGGTCGAGCTGCCCGTCGAAGTCGCTGTCGATCGTCGTCTCGACCCAGAGCTCCTGGCGGATCCAGGTGGCCGGGACAGTGGAGAAGACGGGTTGTGCCTGACCGTCGATGAACACCGGGCCGGTGACCTGCGCGGCCGCCGGACCGGCGAGCGCGAGGGCCACGATTGCTGTGACTGCGGCGACAAGTGCCAGGACGCCCGCAGCCGCTCGTCCCGATGTCGGGCCTGCCTTGGAGTGCATGAGGTGCTCCCCCCTAGTGTCGATGCCTAAGAAAGCCTCGACACCCTCCCTGATCTCGGCCGACCTGACAAGTGAAACGAGGGCGGCAGGAGCCGCCCTCGTGGTCACCGCGTCCCGCCGGGTCAGGACTCGGAGCCCGTCCAGTTGGAGGCTCCTAGCCGGTGACGCCCTATCGAAGCCGTCGCCGTCGGACTTCGATCTTGGTCTTGTCGCCGTTCCGCATCTCCCGCTCCTCTCCAAGGCAGCTGACCCCAGGACGGGGGACGCACGCGGGATCTTCCCGGAGTCGGCTAGCGCCGCGGGACGACGCGCAGCGCCGCGCGCATGCCCCAGTCCCGATGCCCGGCGATGGCGCACCAGAGCTGATACCGACCGCGGATGAGACGGAGGACCTTCGTCGAGCGCTCGCCCGGAAGCGTCTCGGGAATCGTGTACGTGTACCTGCCGCCGATCCGGCGAAGCTTGAGGTCGTGCGGGTCCTCGCCGAGGTTCACGAGCTCGATCCGCACGCGCCCGCCGGGGACGACCACGCGGGACATGGTCAGCCGGAACTCGGTCGACGTCACCTGGACGCGCGTCGGGAACGGCGCCGAGGCCGGCGCCTCGCGCGGAACGAGGACGAGGATCAGGGCCGCCAGCAACGCGACGAGCAGGGCGACGGCGAGGTCGGGCCGGCGGGTCATCGCAGGAGCGGCACCCGCGGGAAGCCGGCGGCGTTGGGGATGATCTGCGCCGCGTCGGTCGCGAACCACTGCTCGAGGAGCGAGCAGTAGAGCGTCCGGTAGTCGAACGTCGCCATGAGGTTCCCGTCGTTGTCGAGGCCGGTCTCGAGGCCGGGGAACTCGCCGAGCATCTGGCCGCGCACACGGGAGCCGATGAGGAGCCCGATGCCTGCGGCGCCGTGGTCGGTGCCGTCGGAGCCGTTCTCCTCGCCTCGGCGCCCGAACTCGCTCCACACGTGGACGAGGACACGGTCGGCGATGCCGCGCGCCTCGAGGTCGCGCTGGAACGCCCGCAGCGTGTTGGCGGTCAGCGCGAGCGAGTCGGTGAGCTCGCCGGCCTGGTCGGCGTGCGTGTCGTACATCCCGGGAGCGTTGACGGACACGCAGCGCAGCGGGAGCCCCGCGGCGATGATGGCGGCGAGGCCGGCCAGGCGCGCCGGGAAGGCGTTGCGGCCGGGCGGGTAGGGCACCGGGCTGCCCCAGTTGCCGCCGTCGAACGGCAGGAGCTGCCCGCGCAGGCGGGCGACCTGGGTCGTCACCTCGGCGGCCTTCCGGGTCGCGGCGCTCGATCCGGGCGGGAAGGTGCCGAGCGCGTCCAGCATGCGCTGCTGCACCGGGCCCCAGACCCCGGCGGCCCAGAAGTCGTACTCGTCGATCCGCGAGACGCAGGCGACGGGGACGTTCGCCGAGGCGAGCGCCGGGTGGAGCGAGCTCGAGAGCGCGAGTCCCTGGAGCGGGTTGTCCATCGCGCCCGCGACGTCGAGGTAGCGGCCGAGCCAGCCGGTGCGCAGGTGCGCGTCGGTCGCCCCTACCTCCCAGTAGTGGCGGGACGTGAAGTGCGACTGGTCGGCGTTCGTGTAGCCGACCGCCGGGAGCACCGTGACCTTGCCCTCGTCGTGCAGCTCGGCGAGCGGCGCGAGAGACGGGTGCCACCGGAGCCGCGCGTCCTCGCTGAAGGGCGAGCCCTCGTTCGGCTGGAGCGCGAGCGTCGGGCGCAGCTGGTGGTAGCGCGTGTTCCCGGCCGGGAAGAGCATCGAGAGGGAGTCGGCGCCGCCTTCGAGGAAGACGGAGACGAGGATCGGGCCGCCGGCGGACTGGGCGCGGGCGATGCCCTCGTCGAAGAGGCCGAGTGGGAGCTTGCCGGCGCCGTAGACCGCGAGCGCGAGGCCGGCGGTGCGGGCGAGGAAGCTGCGGCGGTCGAGGCCGCTGCCGGCCGGCAGGGGCATGCCCGGCTCGATGGCCGGGAGCCCTCGGCCCGCCTCGGCCACCGAGCGGCGGAAGAGCGAGGCGCGGGAGAACTCGTTGCAGGAGCAGCTCATGTCAGCAGGTCACGTAGTCGGGGGACACGGCGATGAGCAGCCGGAGCGCGTTGACGATCAAGACCGGGTACTCGGCGCGCTCCCAGCTCTGGTCGGCGTCACCGAGCGCGGTGGCCGCGAAGGTCGTGAGGGCCTGCCGCGACTCCGGGGCGATCGTCGGGGTGCCCCAGAAGGAGAGCGCGCTGTCGACGAGCTTGCTCGGGTCGAGCGAGAGCTTGCCGCGCCACTGGTCGGTGTCGAGCGCGTACGGCAGGGCGACGTAGTTGGCAGCCGTCCAGCGGCCGCGCATCGTGGACGTGTCGAGCCAGCGATCCTCGTTCCAGCCGGCCACGTTCGGCGGCAGGAAGAGCCGCTGCCCATCGAGCTCGGAGACCCACGACCAGACCTCGGTGTCGACGGTCCGGTTGCGCGCGCGCAGCATGCCGGCCACCTGAACGGCGGGCGGCTTCACCATGCGCGGGCCGGTGTAGAGGCCCGGGTGTCGCAGGATGGCCGAGACGACCGGGCGGATCTGGTAGCCGGAGCGCCGGTAGAGCGTGCGCAGCGCTGCCTCGGTGGCGGCCGGCGGCGGCGTCGGGATGAAGTAGCTCCAGAGCTTGCGGACGAAAAACCGGGCGTGCGCCGGATGACGCAGGCAGAGGCGGCACGCGTCGATCCAGGTGAACCTGCCGCTCTGGCCGAAGATCACCTTGACGCCGCCGTCGTGGCGGTTGGCGTCGTAGCGGAAGTTCACGTCGCCGAGCCCCTCGCGCCAGTCGTTGCGCCAGCCGGTCAGCGCCCGGGCCTGCTCGCGGACGTCGTCCTCGGTGTAGCCCTGCCCGGCGCCGAGCGTGAAGAGCTCCATCAGCTCGCGCGCGTAGTTCTCGTTCGGATCCCAGCGCGTGTTCTGGTTGCCGTTCAGCCAGATGAGCATGGCCGGGTCGTGCGTGAGCGCCAGGAGCAGCCTCTCGAACGAGCCGAGCGCGTTCGTCCGCATCGTCTGGTTCTGCGTCAGCATCCACTTCTGCGAGCCGACGCCCTCGTTCGAGGTCGCAAACCAGTCGTGCCAGATGAGCGTCATCCGCTCGACGAGCGGCTGGTTCGTGCGCACCATGCGGTCGAGCCACCAGAGGTGGTCGTGGCCCCAGGCGTCGCGCGGCGCGATCGGGGCCCCGTCTTCGTCGGTCGGGGCCTTCCCGCTCATGCGCACACGCGGCGGGTAGACGAGGTCGTCGACCGCGCGCTTCAGCCCCTTGCGGGCCACGCGGGCGGCCTCGCCGGGCCGCGGCCCGAAGCCGGCACGCCAGAGGAGGCGCTCGGCTTCCTTCCGACCGAAGGCACCTCGGTAGACGGGCACGCGGCTTGCCACCTTCTGATGATCGAATCGGGCGGCGGCCTGCGCGACCCCTTTTCGTGTACTGCGACCCTGACTCGCGGTCAGCCCAGCGCGGCCCGTGCGGCTTCGTCGAAAGCAGTGAGCTCGAAAGGCACCAGGCCCCGGATCCTCTCGTCGTGGGCGACCGTCTCGGTGCGTAGACCATCGACCAGCGGGCGAGCGACTCCTGCTTTCACGGGTGTGACGAGATGCAGCCAGAGCGAGGAGAGGCGCGGCGTCAAGAACGGAACCTCGACGATGAGAGGACGGCGTCCGCGTAGGCGGGCCACACGTTCGATCATCTCCCGGTAGGTCATCACCTCGGGCCCCGCCGCGTCGTAGGCTTCGCCGAGCGCTTCGTCCCGGCCACCCACCCCGGCCAGGTGCCGGACGACGTCCGCGAGGGCGATGGGCTGCGTCTTCGTCGTCACCCAGCGGGGACAGATCATCGCGGGCAGGCGGTCGACGAGCGCGACAATCGTCTCGAAGGCCGCGCTGCCTCGCCCGACGACAACCGCCGCGCGGACGATCGTCACCGGGACCGGGCCGGCGGCGAGGACATTGGCGGTCTCGGCACGGCTGCGAAGGTGCGCCGACACGCCCTCGCGCTCGTCCCCGAGCCCACCGAGAAACACGATTTGACGGGCCCCGGCCCGGTCAGCGGCTGCAGCGACCGACGCCGCTGCCTGGCGATCGCGCTCCTCGAAATCCTTCGCGCCGAGGGAGTGGACGAGGTGGTAGACGACGTCCGCCCCGCGCAACGCAGGCTCGAGCTCGGAGCGTTGCGTGGCGTCGGCCGCCACCCAGCGAACGCGGTCCCGGGACGACTCCTTCGGATGGCGCGAGACGGCCACGACCTCGTTCTCGCGGGCGAGCTCGGCCACAAGCGCGCGCCCGATCACGCCGCTGGCACCGAGGACGGCCGCCCTCATGGGCGAGCCCCGCGGACGAGGTGAGCCACGTACCTGCGCGCGACAGCCCGGTGAACGCGGGCCTGTACGTGCGCGTAGAGAAACCCTGTCCAGGCAGGCCGGCCGGGCAGCGTGCCGAGGCGAGGAAGGAAGCCGCGGATCGACGTGCGCAGGCACCAGGCGCCGGCCCGCTCCTGTGCGAGCGCGAGCACGCCACCATCACCGCGCGCGAGCAGCCCTCCGCGTATGGGGTACGAGCAGGAGACGACCGTGGCGCCCACCGCGAGCTCGGGGTGGCCGAAGCGGAGGAGGACCGGCCCTTCCCGGAGCAGCCGGAGCTCGACGCCTGCGGTCGTCGCCCTCGCCCTGACGAGCCTCCGGGTCGTACGCTCCACCTCCTCCCAGTAAGCCCATCCGAGTCTATGCGCGCCGGAAGCGTTCATCGGCACGACGGGAACCGGCAGCGGAAAGGCCTCCTCCGACTCGACGGCGACCGCGGTCGAGAGCTCTCGGCGTCCCGGACCGGATGGAACCGGCCGGCGCCTCGGCCGGCCGGTTCCGTGTTCGGCGTTCTTCCTCAACTACGCGGCCGCGACCTGCGCGTCTCGGCTGCGGCGGCGGACCCCGGCCAGCTGGATGAGCTGATAGACGGCGGAGACGCCGACGAGGCCGTAGACGATGCGGGTCGCGGCGTTCGTCTCCCCGAACTCCAGGCCGAAGATCGTGGCCACGAGGTCGAACTCGGCCACGGCGACGAGCCCCCAGTTCAGGCCTCCCACGATCACCAGGGCTGCGGTGACGATGTCGAGCTTCTTCATGTCATTTCCTCCTGTAGAGATTATGTCTAGACTTTGTACAGGTGTATGAGTATCCTGTCAAGCGTGTGTGTAAACATCGTCCCGAGTCCGTGAGATGAAGGAAGGCCACCTCAGAATCGGCGAGCTCAGCCGGCGCGTCGGCGTCAGCCCCGAGCTCCTGCGCGCGTGGGAAGGCCGTTACGGCCTCCTCCAGCCGACCCGCTCGGCCGGCGGGTTCAGGCTCTACTCGGAGGCGGACGAGGACCGGATCAAGCGCATGCGCGCCTACCAGGACCAGGGCCTCTCGGCGGCCGAGGCAGCGCGGCTCGCCCTCGAACCCGGGACCGACCAGCGCCCTGCCCCTGAGAGCCCGGCTCTCGACTTCGGCGTTTTCGCCGAGACGCTCGAGAGCTTCGACGAGCCCGCCGCCCAGGCGGCCTTCGACCGTGCGCTTCAGACCCTCAGCCTCGACGCCCTGCTTCGCGACCTCCTGCTCCCGTACCTCCACGACCTCGGCGAGCGCTGGGAGGCAGGCACCGTGACGGTCGCCCAGGAGCACTTCGCCAGCAACGTCGTGCGCGGGCGGTTGCTCGGCCTCGCGCGCGGATGGGGACAGGGCGCCGGGCCGCTCGCCGTTCTCGCCTGCGCGCCGGGCGAGCAGCACGACCTGGCGCTGATCGCCTTCGGCCTCGCGCTCCGCGCGCGGGGATGGCGCATCGCATACCTCGGTCCGGACACGCCGGTCGAGACGCTTCGCGAGACCGCACAGTCGCTCGAACCGCGTGTCGTCGTGGTCAGCGCGACCGCGTCCCGGAATCTGTCTCGCCTCGGCAACGAGCTCGTCGCCCTCGGCCGGGACGCACCGCTCGCCCTGGCCGGAGCCGGGGCGACGCCGGCGCTTGCCGAGGCGGCCGGTGCCGCTCTGCTCTCCGAGGACCCGGTGACGGAGGCTGACCGGGTCGCGACGGGGCTAGAGCGGCCCTAGTGCCGGCCGACCCGTAGACGCATCCTCAACGCCCAGGGACCGAGGTTCGCCTGGGTGAAGCTCGAGGCCGCGCGGAACGACGACGAGGTGGCGCCCGCATCGGGCTTGGTCGTGGCGAAGAGCCACGTGTCGAAGAGCTCGCTTAGCTCCTCGCCGGAGGCCCGCTCCGCGTAGGTGACGAAGTCGCCGGTCGTCACGTTCCCGTCCTCGTTCTTGCCCGCCCAGCCGCGGAGGATGCGGAAGAAGTCGCGGTCTCCGACCGCCAGGCGCAGCTGGTGGACGGCCATCGCGCCCCGGGTGTAGACCGGGAACTCGAAGAGGAAGCTCGGCCCCGGATCGCCGATCGGGAGCGTCCAGAATGGGTCGTCCGCAGGGATGACGCCGTACCAGAAGTCGAACGCCTCCTGGGCCGTGCCGCGGCCGGCGTGCTCGGCCCACAGCCACTCGGCGTAGGTGGCGAGGCCCTCGTTGAGCCAGATGTGCTGCCAGCGCGCGAGGGAGACGCTGTTGCCGAACCACTGGTGAGCGAGCTCGTGGACGAGGATGTCCTCGGCCTCGACGGGGTCGAAGAAGAAGTTGTCGCCGTAGATCGGCCGCGTCTGGTTCTCGAGCGCGAAGCCGACGCCCTTGATGTCGTCCACGATCCCGCCGAGCGCGGTGAACGGGTAGTCCCCGAACATGGGCTCGAGGAACTCGACGACGTCGTCCTGCATCGCGAAGACCCGCCGCACCTCGTTGCCGAGCGGCTCGGGCGTCTCGTTCGCCTTGCCGGCGATCCAGTCGTTCGGGTTCGGGACGACGCTGTCGGCGGGGGCGCCGGGCACCGTCCAGCCGTCCAACGTGTTCCCGTCGTTCTCGAACGAGGTCGAACCGGCCCCTGTGGAGACGACGATGTCGTCGACGAAGACGCCCTGGCGCTGGAAGATGTCGTCGCTCGCGTACGTGAGCGAGAGCTCGACCGTCCGGCCCCGGAAGGGAGCCAGGTCGACGCGCCACTGCTCGTAGCCGTCGCTCCAGCCGCTGACCGCGTGCCAGGCGCCTGTGCCCCCCGCCGGGCCGCACGTGCCGTCGTCGTTGTCGGCCTGGTAGTGGGCGAGGAACGGGTGCAGGAAGAGCCAGTAGGGACAGGAAAAGCCCGTGTCCTGCGAGGTGTGGCCGTTCAGGTCGGGCAGCGTCGTCCAATCGTCCATCCCGGCCGTGCGGGCCTCGACGAAGAAGAAGTCCCAGTTGGGCTCGGTGTCGCGCGTGACCCAGAAGGACACGCTCGCGCCGCCGCTCGGGACGGTGATCGTCCGCTGGAGCCGCTTGAAGGACGGCATGCCGCGCTGCGAGATCGCGAAGCGCCGGCCGGTGCGCGGAGACGCGGGCGGGGCGAGCAGGTCCTCGTCGATCGCATCCCAGTAGCGGATGCCGTCGCGCTTGTACGAGTCGAGGTCGAAGCCGCCGATCGTCGCGGTGGTCAGATACGAGGCCATCGGCTCCCCGGCCTCCCAGGTCCAGGTCGTCCAGCCGCGCTTCGTCCTCTTCTTCTCCAGCTCGCCGTTGGCCACGGCCTCGAGCCCGGCGGGCACGGTGATCTCGAAGGTGTAGGAGGCCTTGTCGGTCGGGTGGTCGTTGACCGGGTACCAGCTCGCGGCGACATGCGGCTGGCCCACGACGAGCGTGCCGTCGTCGGTGTTGATGAAGCCCGAGCCGTCGGGCTGCGCCTCCGGGACGCCGCCGTAGCGCACTTCTACCCTGAAGGACTCACGCTTGCGGAGGCCCTTGCGCGGGGTGATCGTCAACTCGTTGCCGGAACGGCTCCACGAGGCGGAACGGCCGTCGACCTCGACCGAGTGGACGGTCAGGCCCTGGAGGTCGAGGTTGAAGCTCGAAAGATTCCATGTCGCCCGAGCGCGAATCGTCGCCTCGCCCTCGAGGACGTCCGTGTCAGGGTCGTACGTGACTTCCAGGTCGTAATGGCCGACGTCGTAGCCGCCGTTCCCGTCGAGCGGAAAGTACGGGTCGCCCGCCCCGGGTGCTCCCGGCGAGGGGGGTCCCCAGCCGTGGCCGCTTGCGGTCGTGGGCCCGAGAACCAGGGCCGCGCAGACGAAGGCGAGTGGCGCTGCCCATCGCACGTTGCCTCGACGGTTGCGAACCAACTCGGACGGGACGTCAGACGCCATAAGCCGCAGCTCCTGGGGTTCGGGGGAAGGCCCTGGCGGCGAGTACCGGGGGGCCTGCCCGGCTTGTGCCAACGCGTCAGATATCGGGTCGGCGCCGCCACGCCCTTAGCCCCGTTCGAGGATCTCGCAGGTGACGGAATGTCGGGCCGGTCGCGTACAACGTTCTGATGGCGCCGAGAACATGCGCAGCCACGATCGGCCTCACCTGTGTGCTCCTGCTCGCGGGTTGCGGGGGCGCAGTGCCCGACGAGGAGGACGTTGCGGGGCCGACGACGACTTCGGCACCGGCCACGAACACGCCCACGAATCCGGCTGTCCCGACCGAATCGGACGGTCCGCCGCCGGTGACGGTGCAGTTCTTCGACCAGTCGGTCGCGCTTCGGGCGTGGACGTACTGCTACGGCAACGTCTGCGCAGACGGGAGCCCACCGGCCGCTCCGGCCGACGTGGGCAGCCCGGAGCAGGTGCTCGTCGAGTTCCCGCTGCCCGACTGGTCGTTCACGGCGAGCTTTCAGCCGGCCGGCAAACCGTGCGGGCGGATTCAGCAGGCGTCGGTCGACTCCTCCGGCGACGGCCGGTTCGTGCTGCGCCCGGTCGGCCGCGCAGGCACGTACGACGTCACCCTCTTCGGCCGCGGCGACGGCGACCTCTTCACGACGCTCCGGTGGACGACGCCGGCTGACGGGCCGCTGGCGGTGCCGACCGCGCGACTGGCCGTCCTCGCGGACCACGACGGCGGGGTCGACAGCTACGGCGTGGAGCTCGAGCTGTCGAACCTCGCCCGCACGCCGAAGCAGGCCTCGGCGCGAATCACGGTGCGGTCGGCGGACGGCGCCGAGGTCTCGTTCGACGCGACGCGCTCCCGCGAGGGCTGCTGGCCCGAGGGCACGGTCTACTGGGACGGCCCGGACGCGAAGGGCCTGGAGGCGGCCGGCCTCGGCAGGGGCCCGTTCACGTACCGCGTCGAGGTCGTCCTCGACGGCACCCGCCACGTTGCGGAGGCCGAGTGGCCGGCGGACGAGATCCCCGGCAACGAGCCCTCGGTCGCCCTCGAGTTCACGCCGAGCCTCCCGCGTCTGACTGATTGATCGGCGGACGGCCGTCTGACGATCGGCGGCGATCCGGGGGAAGGCCACTTCTAAGAATGACTCTATACAAACCTTTGACAACTATCCCAGAGTTTGTATAGAGTTTGCCTCCGACCCTGTACAAGCAGTAGACAAGGAGGAACAGATGAAGAAGGTCCGGACGCTTCGCTCGGCTCGAGTCCTGGGCGCTATCGGCTTGGCCACGATGGGACTCGCTGTCGCGGCGTGCGGCGGCGACAACGAATCCTCGCCGGAGAAGGCGACGACGACCGCAGCGCCGGCGACGACGACGGAGGCAACGACGCAGGAGAACATCGTCGAGACGGCCGTCGCGGCCGAGGACTTCACGACGCTGACGTCCCTGGTCGAGCAGGCCGGTCTCGCCGAGACGCTTTCGGGCGAGGGCCCCTTCACGGTCTTCGCACCCACCGACGAGGCCTTCGCCAAGGTACCGCAGGAGACGCTCGACGCGCTGGCGGCCGATCCCGAGGCGCTGAAGGCAGTCCTGCTCTACCACGTGGTCGCCGGTGAGGCCCGCGCGAGCGACGTGGCAGGGCTCAGCTCGGCCGAGACCCTGAACGGCGAGTCCGTCGAGCTCGAGACGACCGACGGAGGCGTCATGGTCAACGACGCCATGGTCGTGCAGGCTGATGTGACCGCCTCGAACGGCGTCATCCACGTCATAGACGAAGTGCTGATTCCCTAGGTGGGACGCAGCTGAGCGGCCCGTCCGCGCTGCTGCCGGGCGGGCCGTTCTCTATCCGTTGATCCACTTCCGACGACGAGGGAGCCCGTCGTCCCAACCGTCCGCAGCTCGGCC
>DASSCF010000062.1:0-2506 GCA_035698025.1 Gaiellaceae bacterium | reverse complement strand
AACCAGCGCGGGAAGAAGATCGCGATCATCTACCAGAACGACGACTACGGCAAGGACTACCTGTACGGGTTCAAGTACGCCCTCGGGCCGGCGTACGTGCGCGAGAACGTCGTCGCCCAGGAGGCGATCGAGGCGACGGCGACGAGCGCCGCCTCGCAGCTGACCCGCATCAGGGCGAGCGGCGCCGAGGTCTTCGCGATCTTCCAGCTTCCCACGCCGACCGTCAGGACGATCGGCACCGCCCGGGCGCTCGGCTACAACCCCGACCAGATCTACATGAACTCGGTCGCGACCGTCAAGCCGGCGACGGACGGCATCGTCGCTACGGTGGGACCGCAGTACGCGAACGGCATCATCTCGGCGGCGTACGCCAAGGACCCGAACAGCCCGACCTGGAACAACGACGCGGCGATGAAGCTCTACAAGGACATCATCGCCAAGTACGGCGGCGGGGCGCAGGCAGCCGACGGCCAGGTCTTCTACGGGGTCGCGAAGGCCGAGTCGTTCGTCCAGGCCCTGTACAAGGCGGGCAAGAACCTCACCCGCCAGCGGCTGATGAACGCGGTCCTGACCATGAACCAGCCGAACAAGTTCCTGCTCCCGACGGTCAGGCAGAAGACGTCCAGGAGCGACCACTTCGTCATCAGCCAGATGCGTCTCGAGCGGTTCAACGCGAACACGCGCGTCTGGAGTCTGTTCGGACCGCTCGTCGAGGGTCGGCCGGGCAGCAAGTAGCGGAAGCGGTGCTTTGGCTGAGTAGAGGCCGGGCGATGCCCGGCCTCTACTCGTTCAGGAGGTGGCGATAAGGCGCGAGCTCCTGCCAGTAGCCTTCCATCGTCGTCAGGCGCGAGGACGCGTGCAGAGGGTCGAGCGGGGCGAGGTTGACCGCGCGCACGATCCACTCGTCGCCGACGTCGAGCACGTTGACGCAGCCGGGTGCCTGCTCGAAGTGCCCCAAGAACATCCGCTCGCCGGTGAGCGCGTACGAGAGGATTGCGCGGTTGACGGCCCCGTGGAGCACCGCGAGCGTCGTGTCCCAGCTCCCGTCGGCGAGCAGGCGCTCGAGCGCGGGGAGCACCCGGTCGAAGAGCCCGCCGACGGTCTCGCCGCCGAGGAAGCGCTTGTCGTTCGGGACGACACCTCGGAAGGCGTGGACGAACTCGGACTCGAGCTCGTCGGGCGGGATGCCGGACAGGCGGTCGCCGCGCAGCTCCCGCAGCTCCTCCCACTCCTCGAGCGTCGCGTCGGGGGCGACGATGCGGGCCGTCTCGACGGTGCGCGGCAGGCCGCTCGCAAGAACGCGGTCGAGCCCAACGTTCTCGAGCAGCGCGCGAGCCGCCTCGGCCTGCGCGCGCCCGTCGTCGTTCAGCGAGACCGCGTCCGGGTCGACCGGCCGCCCGTCCGCCCCGAAGTAGGACACCGCCCCGTGGCGCATCAGGTACAGGCGGCGGCGCATCGGCGCATAGGATCGCACGATGCCGGCGCCTCCCGGGCCGTCCGCCGACGTCGTCGAGACCGCCGCCGACGCGGAGGGGTCGTCGAAGCCGCCGCTTCTCGTCCTCGACCGCGTGCGGGCGTTCCTCGACGAGCACGACCTCGGGGCCGGCGCGGTGCGCGCGCGCCGCATCGGGGAGGGCGGCGGCTCCAACTTCACGTTCCTCCTCGAGCGGGACGAGGGCGTCTTCGTCCTCCGCCGCCCGCCACGGCCCCCGCTCCCGCCTTCGGCACACGACGTCGTGCGCGAGGCGCGGCTCCAGCTTGCCCTGCGGAAGGCGGGCTTCGAGCGGCTCCCCACGATCGTCGCGGTCGGCGAGGACGAGAGCGTGCTCGGCGTCCCTTTCTACGTGATGACGTACCTCGACGGCGACGTGCCGACGGACGAGCTCCCGCCGGGGCTGGAGGACCCGGCGGCGCGCGGGCGGCTCGGCGAGGACCTCGTCGACACGCTCGTCGAGATCCACGCGGCGGACGTGACATCTCCTGCCCTTGCCGCCTTCGCGCGCCCGGGCAGCTACACGGAGCGTCAGGTCCGGCGGTTCACGCAGCTCTGGGAGATCAACAAGACGCGCGAGCTCTCCACGGTGGACGAGGTGGGCCGCGAGCTCGCCGCTGCGTTGCCGGCGCCGCTCCCAGAGACCGTCGTGCACGGCGACTTCCGGCTGGGCAACGCCATGGTTGCCCGCGACGTCCCGACGCGGATCGCCGCGATGCTCGACTGGGAGATGGGCGCGATCGGTGACCCACGCGCCGACGTCGGCTACCTGCTCGCCACGTACAGCGAGCCCGGCGGGCCGCCGAACCCGCTCGGCACCTCGCCGGTGACGGCGCTTCCCGGGTTCCCGACGAAGGCGGAGCTCGTCGAGCGCTACGCGAAGAGGAGCGGCCGCGACGTCGAGCCCCTCCACTGGTTCGAGGCCCTCGCGTTGTGGAAGGCGGCGGTCTTCTGCGAGGCGATCTACGGCCGCTTCGTGCGAGGGGAACTCGGTGCCGAGGACGAGCGCGCCGC
>DASSCF010000061.1:0-13744 GCA_035698025.1 Gaiellaceae bacterium | reverse complement strand
GACCTTCGGGAGACGCACGAAGGCCTGGACACGCCGGTCGCGATCGGGCTTTCCAACGTCTGCCGCGGCGCCGGCACCTTCGCCTCCGGGTTCGAGGAGGCGCGGCACGCCTTGCTCGGCACGACAGTCCTCCAGGGCACCCCCGGCGTGATGGCCTACGAGGAGCTCGGCCCGTACAAGTACCTCCTGCGCATGCCCTTCGACGGTGACGTGCGCGACGCCCACCGGGACGCCGTCGCGCGCATCGCCGAGTACGACCGGCTGCGCTCCACGTCGCTGCTGCGGACGCTCGAGGAGTTTCTGCGCCGCCGAGGCAACATCAGCGCGACGGCCGAGGCGCTCTACGTCCACCCGAACACGCTGCGCCAGCGGCTTCGGCGCATCGGCGAGCTCTCTGGGCTCGACCTGCGCAAGGACGACTGGCTCATGGTCGAGATCGCCGTGAAGATGGTGCGCCTCCAAGAGGCGCTGGGGACCGCGAGACCCGACACAACTCGCCCCTAGCGGTTGTAGAAAGCCGCCATCGGCCTACGCGCTGACGGCGGTTATCGTCAGAGGCCGTCGACAAGGAGGAGTCGCATGGCCAGCGCGAACGCCGCCGCGCCGACCGTCGAGGACATCCGCAAGGAGTCCGAGTCGCGCGGCATCGAGTTCTACTTCGCACAGTTCGTCGACATGTACGCCCGGCCGAGCGCGAAGCTCGTCCCCGCGCAGAACCTCGACGACCTGGTGACCGACGGCGCCGGCTTCGCCGGTTTCGCCGCCGGCGAGATCGGCCAGGTGCCGAGCGACCCCGACATCGCGGCCATCCCGGATCTCGCGAGCTTCACGCCGGTGCCCTGGGAGCCGACCGTGGCGCGGTTCGCCTGCGACATCACCGTGGACGGCGAGGACTGGCCGTACGATCCGCGCACCATCCTCCGGCGCCAGCTCGCCAGGGCGCGCGAGAAGGGCTTCGAGTTCAAGATGGGCCTCGAGCTCGAGTACTTCCTCGTCGAGCTCCTGGACGACGGCTCCATCCGGCTCGCGGACGCGCTCGACACCCTCGAGAAGCCCTGTTACGACCTCAACGGGCTCTCGCGCCACTACGACTTCCTCACCACCGTCTCGCGCTACGTCAACGAGCTCGGCTGGGGCAACTACGCGAACGACCACGAGGACGCGAACGGCCAGTTCGAGCAGAACTTCACCTACGCGGACGCGCTCACGAGCTGCGACCGCGCGGTGTTCTTCCGCTACATGGTCCACCAGCTCGCCGAGCGGAAGGGCCGCGAGGAAGGGCGCAACCTCCTGGCGACGTTCATGCCGAAGCCGTTCTCGCACCTGACCGGCAACGGGTGCCATTTCCACATGTCCCTGTGGGACGGGGACACGAACCTCTTCCTGGACGAGAACGACCCGCGCGGACTCGGCCTCTCCGAGACCGCCTACGGCTTCATCGGCGGGCTGAAGAAGCACGCTCGCGCCTACAGCGCGATCACGGCGCCGACGGTGAACTCCTACAAGCGCCTCAAGGTGGGGACGACGGCCAGCGGCGCGACCTGGTCGCCCGTCTGGATCAGCTACGGCTACAACAACCGCACGCAGATGCTCCGCATCCCGGGGCCGGGGCGGATCGAGGACCGCACGATCGACGGCTCCTGCAACCCGTACCTGGCGGCCGCGGCCGTGCTGGCCGCCGGCCTCGACGGCATCGAGAACGGCCTCGAGCCGGGCGAGCCGAACTCCGAGAACCTCTACGCGATCCCGTACTCCGAGCTGACCGGCCGCGGCCTCATGACCCTCCCCTCCAACCTGCTCGAGGCGACCGCCGAGCTGGAGGGGTGCGAGGTGCTGCGCACCGCGCTCGGTCGCGGGCGCGACGAGGACTACGTCGACTACTTCATCCGCGTGAAGCGCGACGAGTGGAACCGCTACCACGAGCAGGTCTCGCCGTGGGAGGTGACCGAGTACCTGACCCGCTTCTAGAGATGTAGGAAGTCTCCATATCGCAGTGTGCAAGATCGTCGGAAACAGCGGCTTTTTTGCGCCAGGACGCATGTAGATTGAGGACATATGTGCGGAATCGTCGGACTGTTCAGCAAGTCGCCCGAAGTCGAGGAGTCGCTGGGGGAGCACCTCGCCGCGATGCTCGGGCAGATGAGCGATCGCGGCCCCGATAGCGCCGGGGTTGCCGTCTACCGCGACCCGGCGCCCGCAGGGTCGAGCAAGCTCACGCTCTACTCCGCCGACCGGCTCCAGGACTGGGACGCGCTCTGCGGCGAGCTGCGCAACCAGTTCGGCGGCTCCCCTGACGCGACCGTCCGTTCGAGCCATGCGGTCGTGGTCGTCGGAGCAGACGCGCCCGATGCCGAGGCCTGGATGCGCCAGGCGCACCCGGAGCTGCGCATCATGAGCGCCGGGCGATCGATCGAGATCTACAAGGAGACGGGCCGGCCGGAGGAGTTCGTGCGCCAGTTCGCGCTCCACGAGCTGCGCGGATCCCACGCGCTCGGGCACACGCGCATGGCCACCGAGAGTCGCGTGACGACCGGGGGGTCGCACCCGTTCTCGACGGGCCTCGACCTCTGCCTCGTCCACAACGGCTCGCTCTCCAACCACAACCGCCTGCGCGCGAGGCTGCGGCGCGAGGGGATCGAGTTCCAGACGGAGAACGACACCGAGGTGGCCGCCGGCTACCTCGCCTGGCGCCTCCGGGAGGGCGCCTCCCTGGAGGAGGCGCTCGAAGGCTGCCTGGAGGACCTGGACGGCTTCTACACGTTCCTCGTCGGGACCGAGGAAGGCTTTGCCGTTCTGCGCGACCCGATCGCGTGCAAGCCCGCCGTCCTCGCGGAGACCGACGACTGGGTGGCGATGGCCTCCGAGTGGCGCGCGATCGCGACGCTCCCGGGCGCCGCCGAAGCCCGCTCCTGGGAGCCGGTGCCGGGGGTCGTCTACGCGTGGGAGCGGGCCCGGGTCTGATGGAGGCCGCAGAGGCGACAGCCGTCGAGGTCGTCGACCTCGCTACCACACCGCTGCGCGAGCTCAACCAGCGACTTCACGACCTCGCCTCCGCGCCCGGCCCGGCCAACTGGCGCGTCCTCAACCCGAACGGCGCGCACGCGGTCGCCTGCGGCCTCGACGCCGACGTCCAAGTCGAGATCGAGGGCCACGTGGGCTACTACTGCGCGGGGATGAACAAGCGCGCGACCGTGCGCGTGCGCGGGAACGCGAGCACGGGCCTGGCCGAGAACATGATGTCCGGCACGGTCGTGATCGAGGGGAACGCCAGCCAGTCGGCCGGCGCCACCGGCCACGGCGGGCTGCTCGTCGTCCACGGCGACGCCTCGGCGCGGTGCGGCATCTCGATGAAGGGCATCGACATCGTCGTGCGCGGCTCTGTTGGGCACCTGAGCGGCTTCATGGCGCAGACCGGCCGCCTGGTCGTGCTCGGCGACGCCGGCGAGGCGCTCGGCGACTCGATCTACGAGGCGCGGATCTACGTGCGCGGCTCGGTCGCCGGGCTCGGCGCCGACTGCGTCGAGAAGGAGCTCGGGGACGAGCACAGGGCGGAGCTCGCCGCGCTGCTCGCGCAGGCCGGCTTCGAGGACGCCGACCCGTCCGAGTTCCGCCGCTACGGCTCGGCCCGCCAGCTCTACACGTTCAAGGTCGACAACGCGGGCGCCTACTGATGGCCGAGCGGCCCTGGAACCTGCGGGAGTCGGCGCTCTACGACAAGCCCGTCATCGCCGAGATCCAGCGCGCCGCACGCGAGGGCATCTACGACATCCGCGGCTTCGGCGCGAAGCGCCGCGTTCCCCACTTCGACGACCTGCTGCTTCTCGGCGCGAGTGTCTCCCGCTACCCGCTCGAAGGCTACCGCGAGCGCTGCGACACGAACGTCACGCTCGGGACGCGGTTCGCGAAGACGCCGCTCGAGCTCAAGATCCCGATCACGATCGCCGGGATGAGCTTCGGCGCGCTCTCGGCGCCGGCGAAGGAGGCGCTCGGGCGCGGCGCGACCGAGGTCGGCACGTCCACGACCACCGGCGACGGCGGCATGACGCCGGAGGAGCGCGAGCACTCGAAGCTCCTCGTCTACCAGCTCCTGCCCTCGCGCTACGGGATGAACCCCGACGACCTGCGCAAGGCCGACGCGATCGAGATCGTCGTCGGCCAGGGCGCCAAGCCCGGCGGCGGCGGGATGCTGCTCGGCCACAAGATTTCCGACCGCGTCGCCGAGATGCGCGACCTGCCGAAGGGCATCGACCAGCGCAGCGCCTCGCGTCACCCCGACTGGACCGGGCCCGACGACCTCGAGATCAAGATCGGCGAGCTGCGCGAGATCACCGACTGGGAGAAGCCGATCTTCGTCAAGGTCGGCGCCACGCGCACGTACTACGACGTTCAGCTCGCGGTCAAGGCCGGCGCCGACGTGATCGTCGTCGACGGCATGCAGGGCGGCACCGCGGCGACGCAGGACGTGTTCATCGAGCACGTCGGCATCCCGACGCTGCCCGCGGTGCGCCTCGCGGTCCAGGCGCTGACCGAGCTCGGCATGCACCGGGAGGTGCAACTGATCGTGTCGGGCGGAATCCGCGCGGGGGCAGACTGCGCCAAGGCGCTCGCGATGGGCGCCGACGCCGTCTCGATCGGGACGGCAGCGCTGATCGCCATGGGCGACAACGCGCCCGAGCACGAGGAGGCCTACCGCGAGATCGGGAGCGGCGCCGGCTACTACGACGACTGGCAGGCCGGCCTCGATCCGGTCGGAATCTCCACGCAGGACGACGAGCTCGCCGCGCGCTTCGACCCCGAGCTCGGCGGCCGCAAGATCGCCAACTACCTGCGCGTGCTCACGCTCGAGACGCAGACCCTCGCGCGCGCGTGCGGGAAGTCGCACGTCCACAACCTGGAGCCCGAGGACCTCGTCGCGCTGACCGTCGAGGCCGCCGCGATGGCCGGAGTGCCGCTCGCCGGCACCGACTGGATCCCCGGCCGGAACGAAGACTGATGCTGCTCTACGACTCGGGAGTCTCGGGCAACTGCTACAAGGTGCGCCTCCTGCTCTCGCACCTCGGCCTGGACTACGAGCGGCGGGAGCTGGACGTCGTCGACCGCTCGAACCGCCAGGAGGTGCTCGGCGACCTCAACCCGGGCCTCCGCGTGCCGACGCTCGTCCTCGACGACGGCCGCGCGCTGGGCGAGTCGGGCGCCATCCTCAACTATCTCGCCGATGGCACGAGCTACATCCCGGAGGATCGGTACGACCGGGCCAGGATGCTCCAGTGGATGTTCTTCGAGCAGTACAGCCACGAGCCGTACGTGGCGGTCCCGCGCTTCTGGCTCACGAAGAACGTCGCGGTCGACCCGGAGACGCTCGCCGAGCGCCAGCGCGTCGGCTACGTCGCCTTCGACGCGATGGAGTCCCACCTCGCCGGCGACGACTACCTCGCCGCCGCGCGCTACACGCTCGCCGACATCGCCCTCTACGCCTACACCCACGTCGCCGACGAGGGCGGCTTCGACATGAGCGGCTACCCGGCCATCGGCGCCTGGATCGACCGCGTCGCCTCCCAGCCCGGCCACGTCCCCATCACGGCCTAAGCGGGCATGCCCCGGGGTCAGACCCCGGGCCGTGGCTCCAAAGGGCCACGCTGAGGGAAGCACGCGTGCGTTCATGCGGTTCGCGGTTGGGCGACTGTCCCCGGCGGGCACGCCCTGGGGTCTGACCCCGGGACATGGCTCCTTGACACGGCTTGCGCGGCCGTCGAGAATCTTTGATCAAAGGTCAAGTTTGTCCGTCCCCTCGTCTACACCGCTCGAGATCTCGTCCGTCGAGGACGGGGTCTACCGCGCTCTCCGGCAGGAGATCGGACGGCTCGAGCTCGCTCCCGGGCAGCGGTTGCCGCTCGAGGAGATCGCCGGGCGGTTCCAGGTCAGCCTCACGCCGGTGCGCCACGCGCTCCGGCGGCTCGAGAGCGAAGGGCTGGTCGCCAGCCTGCCCCGCCGCGGGTCGCGGGTCGCGCCGCTCTCCGTCGAGGAGCTGGAGGAGATCCAGGCGCTGCGCCTCGGGCTGGAGACCTTCCTCGCCCGCCGCGGCGCCGAGGCGGTCACGAAGGACGCGCTCGCCGAGATGACGGCAGCGCGCGACGAGATGGAGCAGGCCTTCCGCGCCGGCGACCTCGACGCCTACCTGGCGTCCTTCTGGTCGCTTCGCGACGCCTGCTACCGCTGCGCCGACCGCCCGCGGCTCCAGCGCACGCTGGAGGACCAGCGCGTGCGCGTCGAGCGCTACGTGCTCACCCTGTGCCGCGACCCCGAGGCCTTCGCCGACCTGCGCCGCGGGCCCGACACGCTGCTCGAGGCCTGCCGCGCCCGCGACGGCGCGGCCGCGGAGACCGCCACGCGCGACGCGCTCCTCTGGGTGCTGGCGGAGCTCCAGCGGATGCTGGACACTCAAGAAGCCGCGCAGGAGAGCGCCTAGACACATGTCCTTCCTCCTGCCCTGTCCAAACTGCGGGCCTCGCCCGGTCGACGAGTTCACGTGCACGGGCGAGGTCACCGTCCGCCCGAAGAGCGACCCGACGCTCCGCGACCTGACCGACTATCTCTACTTCAAGAACAACGTGGCCGGCGTGCAGCGCGAGTGGTGGTGCCACCGCCAGGGCTGCGAGGCCTGGTTCACGGCCGACCGCGACACACGCACCAACGAGGTCCTGTCCGTCGAGGTGCCGGCCAAGAAATGAGGCTCGAGCCGCAGCAGGGCGAGCGCATCGACCGCGGCCACGAGGTGAGCTTCACCTTCCACGGCGCGTCCGTGCGCGGGTTCGAGGGCGACACGCTCGCCTCGGCGCTCTATGCCGAGGGCCAGCGCATCTTCTCCCGCAGCTTCAAGTACCACCGCCCGCGCGGCCTCCTCTGCTGCCGCGGGACCTGCCCGAACTGCATGGTGCAGGTGGACGGCACGCCGAACGTGCGCGCGTGCGTGACGCCGATCCGCGAGGGCGCCAGCGTCGAGGCCCAGAACGTCTGGGGCTCCCTCGACCACGACCTGCTCGCGATCACGGACAAGATCGGCGGGCCGTTCACGCCCGTCGGCTTCTACTACCGCACGATGATCAGGCCGCGCCGCGCCTGGCCGCTCTACGAGAAGTTCCTCCGCAACGTCGCCGGGCTCGGCAAGGTCGACAAGCACGCGGGGCGGGCGAGCCGCTACGACGTCGAGCACCGGCACGCCGAGGTCCTCGTGATCGGCGGAGGCGAGTCGGGGCAGGCAGCGGCGCGCGAGGCCGCCGCCGAGGGCAAGCACACGGTGCTCGTCGACAACGGCCCCGACCCGATCGAGCTGGAGGGCGTCGAGACCATTCAGGGCACCGCGCTCGGCACGTTCGAGGGCGGCCTCGTCCCCGTCGATGCCGGCCTCGTCCTCTACCGCTTCCGCGCCGGACACGTCGTCGTGGCCGCTGGCGCGGTCGAGCAGCCGCTCCTCTTCCCCGGCAACGACCTCGTCGGCGTCGTCCTGCCGGAGGCCGTGCGGCGGCTCGTCGGACGCTGGTCGCTCCGGCCCGGCACGCGCGCGGTCGTGATCAGCGCCGACGACGGCGGCCTGGACACGCTCCCCTACCTGGAGCGCGCCGGCACCGAGATCGCGGAAGTCGTCGACCTGCGCGAGACGCGCGTGCACGAGATCGCCGCGCAGGGCCGCGGCGGGCGCCTCGCCTCGGTCGAGCTCGACGGCCTCAAGGTCGGCTGCGACCTGCTCGTCGTCTCCGGCGGGCGCCAACCTGCCTACGCGCTCCTCGCACACGCCGGCGCCAGGGTCGAGTACGACGACGGCCGGGGGATCTTCGTGCCCACCGACCTCCCGCCCGGCATCGAGGTCGTCGGCCCCGCCGCCGGGGAGACCGGCGACGCGGCGATCCCGGCGGCCACGTACAACGGCGCCGCCAAGAAGGGCAAGTGCTTCGTGTGCATCTGCGAGGACGTCACCGACAAGGACGTCAAGCGGGCGATCGCAGAGGGCTTCGACTCGATCGAGCTCGCCAAGCGCTACACGACCGTGACCATGGGGCCCTGCCAGGGCAAGCTCTGCCACGTCCCGTCCATCCGGCTCTACGCGCGCGAGAACGAGACCGACGAGGCGACGATCGGGACGACGACCGCGCGCCCTCCGTGGCAGCCGGTCGAGCTCGGGCTCCTCGCCGGGCGCCCGCACGAGCCCGCGCAGCGGACGGCGATCCACCACCGCCACAAAGAGCTCGGCGCCAAGATGATGTGGACGGGGAGCTGGCGCCGGCCGCACTCCTACGGCGACCCCGCGGCCGAGGCGAAGAACGTGCACGACTCGCTCGGCGTCATCGACGTCTCCACGCTCGGGAAGCTCATCGTGAGCGGCCCCGACTCTGCTGCCTTCCTCGAGCGCCTCTACCCCAACCGCTTCGGCGACATGAAGGCCGGCCGCATCCGCTACGGCGTCCTCAACTCCGACGCCGGCCGGATCATGGACGACGGCACGCTCGCGCGACTCTCGGAGGAGGACTTCTACGTCACCACCACGTCGACGGGCGCCGGCGCGGTCGTCGAGTGGTTCGAATGGTGGAACGCGATCTGGCGGATGGACGTCGAGATCGTCAACGTCACCGGCGCGCTCGCCGCGGTGAACGTGGCCGGGCCGAACGCCCGTGAGCTGATGACGCGGCTCACCGACCTCGACGTCTCGAACGACGCCTTCACGTACCTGGACGCCAAGCACGCGCACGTCGCGGGCGCCCCCTCGCTCCTGCTCCGCATCGGCTTCGTCGGCGAGCTCGGCTACGAGATCCACTTCCCCAGCCCGTACGGCGAGCACGTCTGGAACGAGATCCTGGCCGAGGGCGCGGACCTCGGCGTGAAACCGTTCGGCCTCGAGCCGCAGCGCATCCTGCGCCTGGAGAAGATGCACATCCTCGTGGGGCAGGACACGGACTCCGAGTCGAACGTCCTCGAGGCCTCGATGCCCTGGATCGCCAAGCTCGACAAGGACGACTTCGTCGGCAAGTGGTCGCTCGAGCACGTCCTCGAGCGCGGCTTCCGCGAGCAGCTCGTCGGCTTCGAGATGGAGAACGGCGTCGTCCCCGCCGAGGGCGGCCAGATCGTGATCGACGGGCGCCCCGGCGGACGCGTCACGAGCGCGCGCTGGAGCAACCAGCTCGACCGCGCGATCGGGATGGCCTGGGTTCCGCCCAACCTCGCCGAGGAGGACGCCGAGCTGACGATCAAGGTCGACGGCTCGGTCGAGAAGGCGCGCGTGCGGCTGCGGCCGTTCTTCGACCCCGAGGGGGAGCACCTCCGCACATGAGCCACCTGGACTTCCTCAGCCCCGACCTCGCGGCCGACGACGCGGTCTGGCGCTCCCCGCTCGAGCGCGCCCTCGCCCACGCCCCCGAGGGCGTCGAGGACCTCACGCGCACGGCCGTCTTCGAGGTGCGCGGCGACGTCGACGGGCTCGAGGGCGAGGTCGTGCGCCTCACCCCGGAGCGCGCCTACGTCCTCTGTCCGTTCGAGGAGGCCGGACGGGTGCGCACGCGCCTGACCGGCGCCGGCCGGGTGGTCGTGGACGCCTCCGCCGGCTGGGCGGGACTGCGCGTCCACGGCGAGACACTGATGCACCGACTCACCGACCTCGACCTGAACGCGCTGCCGGCGCTCGGCGCCCTGGCGCACGTGCGCGCGCTCGTCATCCGGGACGAGGGCGACAGCTTCCGCCTCTACTTCGCGCAGGAGTACGGCCACTCCGTCGCCGAGGCCGTCATCGACGCCGCGGAGGGGCTCGCATGAAGGACGTCTTCCGCGTCCGGCGCATGTGGAAGCCCCGCTCGCAGCTGAAGGACCGCTACGACGTCGTCATCGTCGGCGGCGGCTCGCACGGGCTCGCAACCGCGTACTACCTGGCCAAGAACCACGGGATCACCGACGTGGCGATCCTGGAGAAGAGCTACATCGGCTCCGGCGCAGCAGGCCGCAACACGACGATCATCCGCGCGAACTACCGCACGCCCGAGGGCGCGGAGTTCTACAAGGCGAGCGTCAAGCTCTACGAGGGCCTCGGCGCCGACCTCGACTTCAACCTGCTCTTCTCCCAGCAGGGCCACCTCACGCTGGCGCACTCCGACCGCGGGATCATCACCGCGAACGAGCGCGCCGAGGTGAACCAGCTGCTCGGGATCGACTCGCGCGTCATCTACCCGGACGAGATCGCGAAGCTCTGCCCGGAGATGGACCTCTCGCAGAACGTCACCTGGCCCGTGCAGGCGGCGCTCTACCACCCGCCGGGCGGGATCATCCGCCACGACGCCGTCGTCTGGGGCTACGCGCGCGGCGCCGACCGCGGGGGCGCGGAGATCCACCCGTACACCGAGGTGATCGGGATCGAGCGCGCGAACGGACGCGTTACGGGCGTCGAGACGACGCGCGGGCACATCAAGACGGACACGGTCGTGAGCGCGACCGCGGGCTGGTCGACGCTCGTCGCCGACCTCGCGGGCGTGCCGCTCCCGATCACGACGCACATCCTCCAGGCCTTCGTGACCGAGCCGGTGAAGCCGTTCCTCGACGTGATCATCGTCTCCTCGCAGATGCACGTGTACGTCTCGCAGACCGACCGCGGCGAGTTCCTCATCGGCGCCGAGATCGAGCCGTACACGACGTACAACGGCACGGGCACGTTCTCGTTCCTCGAGTACTCCGCGAAGCACGTCCTCGAGCTCTTCCCGCAGCTCGAGCGGGTCAAGGTGCTGCGCGCGTGGACGGGCCTCTGCGACCTCTCGCCCGACTACAGCCCGATCCTCGGCAAGACGGAGCTCGAGGGCTTCCACGTCTCGACCGGCTGGGGAACCTACGGCTTCAAGGCGGCGCCCATCGTCGGCACGACGCTTGCCGAGCTGGTCGCCACCGGCGAGACTCCCGGGCTGATCGCGCCGTTCGCGCTCGAGCGCTTCCACACGGACAGCCTCGTGTCCGAGCTGGCCGCGGCGGCCGTGTCCCACTGAACTTCGACCCAAGGAGCCACATGGCTACGCAGATGCCGAGCAGCCTTGAGATCGCACAGGAGGCGACCCTCCGGCCCATCGCCGAGATCGCGGAAGGCCTCGGGCTCTCCGAGGAGGAGTACGACCCCTACGGCCGCTTCAAGGCGAAGGTCTCCCTCTCGGTCCTCGACCGCCTCGCTGATCGCCCCGACGGCAAGCTGATCGACGTCACCGCGATCACGCCGACCAAGGCGGGCGAGGGCAAGACGACCACGTCGGTCTCGTTGACGCAGGGGCTCGGGCACATCGGCAAGAACCCCGTGCTGTGCCTGCGCGAGGCCTCCCTCGGGCCGGTCTTCGGCATCAAGGGCGGCGCCGCCGGGGGCGGGTACGCGCAGGTCGTCCCCATGGAGGACATGAACCTCCACTTCACGGGCGACATCCACGCCATCGGGGCGGCGAACAACCTGCTCGCCGCACTGCTCGAGGCGCACCTCCTGCACGGGAACAAGCTCGGCATCGACCCGCTCAGCGTCAGCTGGCGCCGCTGCGTCGACATCAACGACCGCGCCCTCCGGCAGGTCGTCGTCGGCCTGGGCGGACGCGCGAACGGGTACGTCCGCGAAACCGGGTTCGACATCACCGCGGCGTCCGAGGTCATGGCGATCGTCGCGGTCGCGCGCGACCTCTTCGACCTGCGGAAGCGGCTCGGCAGCATCACGGTTGGCTACACCTGGGATGGCGAGCCCGTCACGGCGGAGCAGCTCCAGGCGGCCGGTGCGATGACCGTCCTCCTCAAGGACGCGATCAAGCCCAACCTCGTCCAGACCCTCGAGGGGCAGCCGGCGTTCCTCCACTGCGGGCCGTTCGCGAACATCGCGCACGGCAACAACTCGCTCGTCGCCACGCGCACGGCGCTCAAGCTCGGCGACTACGCCGTCACCGAATCCGGCTTCGGCTCCGACATGGGCATGGAGAAGTTCTTCGACATCGTCTGCCGGGTCGGCGAGCTGCGGCCGAACGCGGTCGTCCTCGTCGCCACGGCGCGCGCGCTCAAGCACCACGGCGACGAGCCCGACGGGGGCGTCGAGGCGATCGAGCGCGGCGCTGCGAACATGCAGCGCCACCTCGGGATCGTCAAGGAGTTCGGTCTGAACGCGGTCGTCGCGATCAACCGCTTCCCGGGAGACACCGACGAGGAGGTCGAGACCGTCAAGCGCCTCGCGCTCGAGGGCGGCGCGATGGCGGCCGAGCTCAACGAGGCGTTCGAGCGCGGCGGCGAGGGCGCGGCCGCTCTGGCGGAGGCCGTCGTCGCGGCGGCGGAGGCGCCGTCCGACTTCAAGCCGGTGTACGACCTGGACGAGTCGATCGACGCGAAGGTCGAAGCCGTGTGCAAGCGGGTCTACGGCGCCGAGGGCGTCGTTTTCCTGCCGGCCGCCCAGCAGGCGATCGAGCGCTTCGCGCGGGTCGGCTTCGACAAGCTGCCGATCTGCATGGCGAAGACGCACCTCTCGCTCTCCCACGATCCGACGCTCCTGAACGCGCCGTCCGGCTTCACGGTCACGGTCCGCGACATCCGGGCGTACACGGGCTCCGGCTGGCTGGTCCCGCTCCTCGGCGACATGCAGACGATGCCCGGCTACGGCGTCACGCCGGCGGCCTTCAACGTCGACATCGACGAGACGGGGAAGACGGTCGGGCTCTTCTAGCGTCCCGACGCCTCCGGGGCGGATCGGGAAGAATCGCGGCGTGCCCTACACGGACATGCCGTTCGAGGAGCTCCTCGACACGATCGCGGCGGAGACACCCGCGCCGGGCGGCGGCTCCGTGGCCGCCTTCGTGACCGAGATGGCCGCGTCCCTCGCGGCGATGGCCGCGCGCTTCGCCCACGACTGGGACGGAGCGGCGGGCGCAGTCGCCCAGGCGGAGACGCTGCGCCACCGCGCGGCGCCGCTCGCGGCCGAGGACGCGGTCGCCTACGAGAACGTCCTCACCGCGATGCGGATGCCGCAGGACCTCGAGTCCGAGGTGCGCAACACGCTCATCGGCGAGACGCTCTCGCGTGCGGCCGACATCCCGCTCCTGATCGCCGAGACAGCCAACGACGTGGCCGAGCTCGCCTCCGAGATCGCCGTCGCTGGCAACCCGAACCTCCGCGGGGACGCGGCGGCAGCCTCGCTCCTCGCCTCCTCGGCCGTGCGCGTGGCCACGAACCTCGTCGTGATCAACCTCTCGACGGTCGAGGGCGAGGACCGCATCGAGCGCGCCCGCGCGCTCGTCCGCAGCTCGGAGCGGGCGGCCCAGCGCGCCGTCGGCGACGGCGAGACCCCCTAGCGCTTCTTCTTCTCGCCGACGAGCAGCTTGCGGAGCTCGGCCTCGCCGCCGGGCTGGAGGATGGCGAGCACCTGGTCTCCGGCGCGAATCTCGGTCGAGCCCACGGCGATCTCAGCCTTGCCGTCGCGCATCACGGAGAGCAGACGCGCAGTCTCGGGGAGCCGCAGCTGCTCCACGCGCTTGCCCGCCGCCGCAGCCGAGTCTCCGACCTCCACCTCGACGATCTCGAGGTTCTCCCGCCGGAGCTGGACGAGCTGGACGAGCTCGTGCTCGGGCATCTCGTGCTGCACGAGGGCCATGACCATCTTGGTCGCCGACACCGTCGGCGCGATGCCGAGCAGGTCGAAGTGCGCCTGGTTTCTGGGGTCGTTCACGCGCGCGACGACCTTGGCGACGCCGTAGAGCTCGCGCGCGAGCTGGCA
>DASSCF010000060.1:0-25281 GCA_035698025.1 Gaiellaceae bacterium | reverse complement strand
ATCTGGCTCGAAACGACGAAGACGAACGCGAGCGAGACGACGCGCTCGTTCTCGACGTCGAGCGGGACGGGCTTCATGTCCGCGAGGAGCGCGAGCCCGAAGAAGAGAATGACGCCGACCCAGGTCGCGAGGTCGGGCGGCTCGAGGGCGACCCTCACCACCGCCCCGGCCGTCACCGGCAGAGCGACGCCGAGAACGGCGGCGATATACCAGTACAGCCGGGGCGGGTATCCGTGATTGTTCATGGACGGTTACGCAGGTGAGGTGGTGGAAGCGGGCTGCCGGTTTAGTACCAGCGGAACCCGGCACCGGCTGCAACGGCATAAGCCGTGATGGCGCCGACGACGAGCATTGCCCGAACGTAGTGGTTCTTCCATCTAATCACGCGCGCTCACCTCCTTCCGCTGGGAGACGTTGGCCACAGGAACGCGCGCGGCCGTTGTGCCTCAACCAACGGTTTTGGAGGGACTTTGCTACAGCCTCAACAGAGGGATAAAGCGCCTTTTCGCCGGTTTGTAACCGGTATGAATGGGTGCTCGAGCTAGGCGCTGTCGGCGCCGACCAGCTGCAGCCGCGGGTGGTCGAACTCCGCCTTGAAAGCGGCGACGACCTCGGGGTCGAACTGCGTGCCGGCACAGCGCTCGAGCTCCGCGATGGCGCGGTCGTGCGAGAGGCGGCCGCGGTACACGCGATCGGTGGTCATCGCGTCGTACGCGTCGGCGACGAAGAGGATCCGGGCGCCGAGCGGGATGTCCGCTCCGGCCTTCTGCTCCGGGTAGCCGGCGCCGTCCCAGCGCTCGTGGTGGTGCAGGACCCACGTCGCCACGGGCTCGACGCCGAGCGAGTCGAGCATCCGGTAGCCGATCTGGGGATGCCGCTCGAGCACGAGCCGCTCGGCCTCGTTGAGCGGGCCGGGTTTGCGGAGGATCTCCTCCGGGATGGCGAGCTTGCCGAGGTCGTGGAGGCTGCCGGCGAGGCGTGTGAGCTCGATCGCCTCGGTGTCGAGGCCCATCCGCTTGGCCACGCGGGCCGCGAGCTCTCCGACCATGTAGGAGTGGCTGCCCGTGTAGGCGTCGCGGGCGTCGACGGCGTGCGCGAGGCTGGCCGCGGCACGCAGTCGGGCGGCGCGGTCGGGGCCCTCGGCGAGTCGGCGCAGCTCCTGGATGCCGGCGATGTCGGGCCGGTAGACGCGCACGGTGTTCTTGCCCTGCTCCTTCGCCATGTAGAGGGCGCTGTCGGCGACGCGGACGAGGTCGGCGCGCTCGACGCCGTGCTGCGGGTACGTGGCGACGCCGGCGGACATGCTGAGGAACTCGCCGCTCTCGAGCGGCTTCTCGGCGAGGCGCTCGATGACCGAGCGCGCGATCGAGAGGCCCTCGTGCTCGTCCCGCCGGGGCAGGAGGAGGGCGAACTCGTCGCCGCCGAGCCGGAAGGCCTCGCCGCCCTGGCGCAGGCGGGCCGCCACCTGTGCCAGGACGCGATCGCCGATCGGGTGGCCGTGACGGTCGTTGACCTGCTTGAAGTTGTCGATGTCGAGGAGGACGAGCGTGAGCGCGAAGCCCTCGTCCTGCGCCTTGTCCAGGTCGTGCTGGAGGCGCTCGTGGAAGTGGCGGTGGTTGCCGAGCCCGGTGAGCGGGTCGGTGAGCGCCAGGCGCATCGCCTTCAGCGCGCTGTGCACCGAGCGCTGGTAGAGCGCGATGGCGACGAGCGGGCCGACGAGGGCCGTGGCGAGGAACGGCGACCGCTCCCACAGGACGGCCAGCATAAGGCTGACCGAGGCCATGATCGAGAAGGGAACGACCGTCCAGTAGATCGAGCGCTCGAGCAGCGGCATGAACGGCTCGCGCGACCAGCGCGAGATGATGCCTGCCGTGAGCGGGATGTTGATGGCGTAGAACGCCGCGGCGGCGAGGATGACCTCGACGAAGAGCCCGCCGACCCCGTTGTGGGCGCCGACGAGCGCGGCTGCCGCTCCTGCGGCTCCGCCGCCGAGCGCGTAGACGGAGCTGTTGTAGGCGAGCCGGATGGCCGGGCGGCGCTGGACGAGCTCGATGGACGCCCGGGCGATGAACCCGATGATGACCGCCGGCGCCCAGCCGTAGATGACGGCCGCGCCGACGATGAACACCGCGGTGAGGGAGACGCCGCCCGACGAGATGCCCTCGATCGGGACCGGGTACGCCTCGACGAAGGTCGCCGCTACGGCAAGCGCGAGGACGCCTCCGAGCATCGCCATGCTCGGGGCGGAGAGCCCGAGTGACAGCACGGCGCCGACGAGGGACGCCGCGGCCGCCAGCGCAACGGGGACCAGAAGCGGGAGAAGCCGGGCGGTTTCTCTAGAAACCCCCGGCCTCGCCGCTTCACCCGACGCGCTCTCGGGCGAGCGAATCGGACGTACCTTCACTTGACTGGCTTACCAGTGCCAGCCCTCGGCCTCGCCAAGGAACGAGGCGAGGACGGTGGCCGCAACGAGCAGGTACGCCAGCTTTGCCTTCCAGTGCAGCATCTGATCTCTCCCATTGGTAATCGGACGCCTGACGTCACGTAGTATCCGGGCCGCGAGGCCCCTTCACATCCCCCGTCCGAGGGATTGCTCGAAAGCCCTGCTCATCCCCCGAAAGGGGCACTCGCAAAGTCTTTACGAAAGGCCCGCTTCGCGGAGCGGCCGGCGGCCCCACGCGAAACGGTCGGCGTACCACCCGGTGAGGGTGGTGAGCGTCGTCCCCTGGCTGGAGGAGTGCACGAACCAGCCCTTCCCGACGTAGATGCCCATGTGCGTGACCTGGGAGGGCCGCGAGCTCGGCCCGCGGTCGCCGAAGAAAACCAGGTCGCCGGGTTGGAGGTTCGCCCTGCGGACGCGCTGGTTGGCGGGGAACTCTCCGCTCATGTCGTACGTCGTGCGGCCCCGGAGGACGTTCTGGAGCCGCGGGGCGCCGGCGAACGGATGGGTCTTGTAGACGCGCCAGGCGAAGCCGGAGCAGTCGAATCCGCCGCGGGAGCGGACGCCGAAGAGCGTCTGCGCGAACTCGGAGGTGCCGCCCCAGATGTACGGGTAGCCGACGAAGGCCACGGCGCGCTTGAGAACCGTGCGCTGCCAGTCTGTGAAGCTCGGCAGGGAGAACGACTGTGCGAGCGAGGCGACGGAGTCCCGTTTCCAGCCGCTCAGGTCGACGAGCTGGGCGAAGGAGTACGCGGCCTCTGCACGCGTGGCGACGTCCTGCGGCCGGAGCTCGCGTCCGTCGTTGGCGGCGGGGTGGTTGTAGCGCAGGCCGAGCAGGCGGGCGACCACCTCTGCGCCGAAGCGCCTGGGCGGCGCGAGACCTGCCTCGCGCGCCTTCGCCTGGAACTGCATCCCGGCGTTGCGGAGACCGGCGGCCTTGACGAGCGCGCGCTCGAGCTCCCACATGAGGACGGGCTTGGCGGGGTCGACGACGACCTGCGGCTGCGCGGTGAGGTTGGCGATCGCCTGGTACATCGCCTGGCGGGTGAGGGGCTGGCCCGGCTTGAATGCGGCCACCGACGGCCCCATCAGGCCGTGGTTGACCACCGTGCGGATCTGGGGCTGAGCCCAGGACGCGGCGGTGGCGGAGGTCGACGTCCCGAGCGCGGCTGCGATCAGGACCGCGGCAATGAGGCCCCTTCTCATCCCAGGCTCTATCGGAGGCTCGGGAGAAAGCCTTTAATGCGGCCTCGTGGCCTACGAGTTCACACCCGAGCCGGCCCCCGAGGAGCGTGAGGCGCTCGAGCGCGCCCTCGAGGGCGTGGCCGACGAGGCGCCCGACCCGCGCGGCGCCTGGTGGCGCGCCGGCCTCAGGGAGTCGCTCGACTCACAGCCAGAGCTCGTAGGACTGGAGCACGAGCCAGGGCGCGAACCCCTGCCGGCGGAGGAGCCGTAGGGCCGGCGTGTTGTCGGCCTCGACCGAGAGGCCGAGCACCTCGCCCGGGTGGCGCCCCCAGTAGTCCTCGAGCACGCGCGAGAGCAGCAGGTGGCCGACGCCGCGCGAGCGCTCCTCCGCCGCGACTCCGATCTGGTACGCCCAGCGGTCGCTCGGGTCGATGTTGAGGAACGCGAGCGGCCGGCCGTCGCGCTCGGCCAGGTAGACGCTGCCCTTGGCGAGCCCGTCGCGCCACGCGTCGTCCGGGAAGAGCCCCTCGGGGAAGGTGCCGTGGTAGAGCTCGAGCGCGGCCTCGAGGTCGGCCTCGACGCCGGGCCGCACCTCCACGCCCTCCGGCCCGTCCGCGGCGGCCAGGTGCTCCCCCTCGGCGAGCCTGAAGACCGCCTTGGCCGCGCCCCGCGGATGGAAGCCCTTGTGCTCGAGGAGGATCCGCCCGGTGATGTTCCGCGGCCCCACCGAGCCGACCACCGTGTGCCGCCCGTGCTCGACCGCGATCGCCACGGACGCGTCAAGGAGCTCGCTCCCCAGCTTCTGGCCGCGGTAGCCGGGCGCGATCATCGGCCCGAACAGGTCGGCGTGAGGGAAGCCCTTGGCCACCTCGACGCCCCCGAAGCCGACGACCTGCCCGTCCTCGTCGTCGACGAGCAGCGTCTCCTCCGGAGGCTGATCCCAGTCCGAGAGCTCGCTCTCGAGCTCGTCCCGGGTCGCCCAGAGCGGGTTCCCGACCTGCTCCTCGGGGCGGTTGAGCGCGCGCCGGGAGAGCTCCAGCACCGCGGAGCTGTCGTCCCTCGTGAAGCTACGCAGGCTGTTGGCCACGGAGGACGCTGGGCGCGCTGCGCGCGTAGTCGAGGCCCGAGAGCCAGGTGAGGACGAGGGCGACGAGCATCGCCCACCAGGCGACGTCTTCGGAGATGGCGCCCCCGGCAGCGAGCCCGGCCAGCCCGGCCGCGAGCGCCTGGGCCCAGGTCTTGAGCTTCCCGAGGTCGCGCGCCCCGATGACGATCCCGCGCTCCAGTGCGGCGAGGCGAAGGCCCGTGACGAGGAACTCGCGCGCGATCACCGCGGCGACCATCCAGGCGGGCAGCACGTCACCGACGAGCATGATCAGCGTCGCCATGACGAGGAGCTTGTCGGCGACCGGGTCGAGGAGCTTCCCGAAGTCCGAGGTTCGGCCCGTCCGGCGGGCCCACCAGCCGTCGACCCAGTCCGTCGCCATCGCGACGGCGAAGAGCGCCGTGGCCCAGTAGTCGTGGTTCGGGAAGTCCCAGGCGAAGAGGACGACCACCGCCGGCACGGCGGCCGCACGGGCGACCGTCAGCTGGTCGGCGAAGGTCACGCCGAGAGCATACGCCCGCACCCCCACGTGCGGCGGCCAGCCGACTGTGGCGACAATGCGCCTTCATGCCTCTCTTCGGCAAGGTGCTGGTCGCGAATCGCGGGGAGATCGCCGTCCGCGTCTTCCGCACCCTGCGCGAGCTCGAAATCGGCACGGTCGCGGTCTACTCCGAGCCCGACCGGGGGTCGCTCCACATCGCCGCGGCCGACGAGGCCTACCTGCTCGGGCCCGGCCCTCCCGCGGAGAGCTACCTCCACCAGGAGCGTGTCCTGGACGCCGCGCAGCGTGCGGGCGCCGAGGCGATTCACCCCGGCTACGGGTTCCTGGCCGAGAACGCCTCGTTCGCGCGGGCCGTCGAGGCGGCCGGCCTCACCTGGATCGGTCCTCCCCCGGAGGCGATCGAGGCCATGGGCTCGAAGGTGACGGCTCGGAAGCTGATGCAGGAGGCCGGCGTCCCGGTCATCCCGGGCACGACCGACCCGGTCGAGTCTGCGGAGGAGGTCGTTGCGCTCGGGGACGAGCACGGCTGGCCGGTCGCGATCAAGGCCTCGGCCGGCGGCGGAGGCAAGGGCCTCAAGGTCGTCCGCTCGGCCGAGGAGGCCGAGCGAGCGCTCGCCTCGGCCCGCCGCGAGGGCGAGGCGTACTTCTCCGACGACACGGTCTACGTCGAGCGCTTCCTCGAGGACCCGCGGCACGTCGAGGTACAGGTGCTGGCGGACGCGCACGGAGCCGTCGTCCACCTGGGCGAGCGCGACTGCACGATCCAGCGCCGGCACCAGAAGCTCGTCGAGGAGACGCCTTCGCCGGCGGTCGGCCCCGAGCTCCGCGAGCGCATCGGCGCGATCGCGGTCGACGCGGCGAGGGCCGTCGGCTACCGCGGCGCCGGGACGATCGAGGGCCTCCTCGACCGCGACGGCAACTACTTCTTCCTCGAGATGAACACGCGCATCCAGGTCGAGCACACGGTCACCGAGCTCGTGACCGGCCTCGACCTCGTGCGCGAGCAGGTGCTCGTCGCGGCGGGCGAAGCGCTCTCGTTCGCGCAGGAGGACGTTCGCCTCTCCGGCCACGCCATCGAATGCCGCATCAACGCCGAGGACCCGCGCAAGGGCTTCCTGCCGGCGCCGGGCACGATCGGTGCCTACCGCGAGCCTGCAGGCCCCGGCGTCCGCGTCGACTCGGGCGTGACCGAGGGCTCGGAGATCGTCGGGATCTACGACCCCCTCGTCGCCAAGCTCGTCGTCTGGGACGCCGACCGGGAGCGCGCCCGCAGGCGCATGCTCCGCGCGCTCGACGAGTACGTGATCGAGGGCGTGACCACGCTGATCGGTTTCCACCGCGCGCTCCTCGAGCACCCGTGCTTCGTCGGCGGGGAGACCTGCTTCGGGCTCGTCGAGCAGATCGCAGAAGACGTGCCCGAGGAGAGGCCCTCCGCCCGTACGGGAGCCTCGGGGCGCTCCCAGGAGCAGGTCGTCGGCGTCGAGCTCGACGGCCGCCGCTACGAGGTCGCCGTGCTCCGGCCCGAGCCCCCTCATGCGGAGCTGGCGCGCCGCCGGCGCGAGCGCTCGCGCGACGGCACACACCACGCGGCGGCGCGCGAGGCGGTCGTGAGCCCCATGCAGGGCACCGTCCTCGCCGTCGAGGTGCAGGACGGCGACGAGGTGCGCGAGGGCCAGGTCGTCTGCGTGGTCGAGGCGATGAAGATGGAGAACGAGATCACGGCGCACCGGCCCGGGACGGTCTCCGGACTCTCCGTCGTAGAGGGCGAGCCGGTCTCGACCGGCCAGGTCATCTGCGTGGTCGAGCAAGAGGGAGACAGGGCCGCCGACGACTCTCTGTAAGGCATGCCTTACAGATCGGCTACGCTAGGTTCGTGGCAGTGAGCGTCGAACCGAGGGCGAGCGTCGCGAACCGAGCGTTGTGCGCGGCGGTCTCGACCGCGAGCCACGAGTCCCTCGCTGCGACCGCCAGCCGGATCGACAACTGGATCGTCGTCGAGTACCGGGCGCTCTGGGACCGGGACGTGCTCGGCGCCAGTCGCTTCACGCCCGAGCTCAAGGCCCATCTCCGCGAGCAGCTCCACGTGCTCGGGCCGTCGCGGCTCCTCTTCGTCAAGAAGCCGGAGCGCCGGGCGTCCGACCGCCGGTACGTCTACTTCGGGTCGTCGAAGCCCGGCGAGGAGCGCTTCTTCAAGCTCGAGGTCGATCACCAGGAGGACCTGCTCGGGTTCGACTTCGCCGGCGCACTCGCCGGCGAAGGGCTCCCGGGGATGCCCGTCGACCACCCGCTGATGGTCGTCTGCACGCACGGCAAGCGCGACCGCTGTTGCGCGAAGAACGGGCGCCCTCTCTACGACGCCCTCCGGCACGAGACGGAGTCATCCTGGGTGTGGCAGTCCACCCATGTCGGCGGCGACCGCTTCGCAGGCAACGTCGTCGTGCTCCCGCAGGCCCTCTACTACGGCCGCGTCGAGCCGGGCGACGTGCCCGCGCTCCTCGAGGCGCACATGTCCGGTCGCATCGAGATGGAGCACTACCGCGGCCGCGCCGCCTACACGTTCCCGCTGCAGGCGGCCGAGCACGCGATCCGCGAGTCCGAGGGCCTCGTCGGCATCGGCGACCTCGATTTCGTCGGCGCGGACACGCTCGACGACGGCTGGCGCGTCCGCTTCCGGACGAAGGCCGGCGCGGTGATCGAGTCGGATGTCGTCTCCGAGCTCTCGGACGAGCCCGTCCATCTCACGTGCACCGCTCTCGAGCCGCAGCGCGCCCGTCACTACACGGCGACGGCGCTCAGGCGCCTCTGATCCGCAGGAACCCCTCGCGGACGAGCCTGCGGGCGAGCACCAGGCGTCCCTCCGCATCGAGGTCGCCGGGCAGCTCGGACAGTCGGAACGCCTCGTCGGCGTCGTAGCAGGCCGACAGCTCCGGCCCCGCGTGTGAGGGGAAGCGCAGCTCGCGCCCCTCGAAGGCGAGTGTCCAGCCCTCGCCGTTCTCCTCGAGGTCGGCGATGACGGTCTCGCGGCGCTCGAGCGGCGTCTCGGCATCGAGCTCCTCGAGCGCTCGGAGCTGAGAGAGCCCGTCGGCGCGGATCGGCCTGCGCGTCTGCACGAACCTGCGCCGTCGCCGCTGCGCCACCAGCTCGGGGTCGAGCTCGGCCTTGAGCCGCTCGGCGAGCCGGTCGGCCTCGTCACCGTCGCCGTCGCCGTCGACGCCGTGCCTGAACGCGAGCTCCTGCTCGGTCTCGGCGAGCGCCGCCTTGGCGGCGTCGAGCCACGTGTAGGCGTTGATCCCGATCGTCAGGTGAAGCGAGTCCGTGTCCGAGGTCTCCGCCTGGTGGAGCCAGCCACGCGGGAGGTAGAGCGTGTCGCCCGCGCGGAGCACGAAGTCGTCGGTCGGCTCGCCGTGCTCGCCCAGCGCCTTCGAGTACCGCTGGTGCTTGAGCGGAAGCTCGAAGAGCGGGTCGTAGAGGAGCCAGCGCTTCTCGCCGGCTACCTGGAGCACGAGGACGTCGTGCGTGTCGTGGTGCACCGCGAACCCCTGCGAGCCGCGCGGCGTGTAGTAGGAGTTCACCTGGACCGGGTGGCCGATCGCCTCCTCGAGCAGACGGCAGAACACCGCCAGCGGGTGCCAGTTCACGTGCAGCGCCTGGAGGACGATCGTGGCTCCGGCCTGCCATTCCTCGAGCACGCGCGGGACGTTCGCCGTCTTCGTGAACGCCGGCCGCCACGAGACGTCCGCCGTGTAGGAGCCGAGGTCGAGCTGCCCGCCCTCCCGCACCATGCGGAAGGCCGGGTAGCGGATCGCGGTCGAGCAGACGAGCCGCTCGACGTCCGCCTCGGAGAGCAGATCGTCGAAGCGACCTGGCTCGTCCCTGGGGACGACGAGCGGCTTCTGCTCCCAATGCTCGGCGAAGAACGTGTTCGCGCCGACCGGGTCGAGGCAGCGCTCGAGCGCCGCCTCCGCCGCCTTACGGCGCGTCCGTGTCGTCGGCGTCCGCGTCAGTGGCGTCGGTGTCGGCGTCGGTCGAGTCCGTGTCGGTCGCGTCGCCGTCGGTGGTGTCGGTGTCGTCGCCGTCGGCGTCCGCCTGCAGCTCGAGCGGGTTGCCGTCGGTGCCGAGGGTCTGGATCTCTTCGTCGCGCAGCGTGGTCATCGTTCCTCCTCGGGCTGGTGTCGGGCCAACGCTACAACGTCCGGGGGTATACCCGGAAGGAGGCCGCCCCGAACTACGTGGAGGCGCAGGAGGGAGCGCCGAGGCGGCGGATCGCCTGGTCGAAGCGCACGTCGATCAGCTTCGTCGCGGCGAGCTTCGCCTCGTAGCCGTCCTCGTCCCGGGCGCGGAGCGCGGCGATCGCCCCGTCGGTCAGCGCGAGCGTGGACTGGTTGAGCCGCGCCACGTTGGCGGCCTCGAGTCGGTCGCGCTTCGGGGGCGTGAGAGCCTGGAAGTCGCGGTCGAAAGCGGCGAACACGACCCGCCAGGAGCGCAGGCGCTGGAGCCGGGCCTTCCCGGCCTGATCGCGCCGGGCGTCCTTGTAGGCCTCGTCGGTGCGCGCGCAGAGATCGTTCAGGTCGAGGACGTACTGCCGCTCGGCGGCCGTCGAGCGCTCGGGAGGCTTGGCGTGCTCGCTGCCGGCCTCGACGCGTGCGGCGAAGTCGGCAGCGTCCTTCGGCGGCCCCTCGAAGAGCGTGCTCGCGAGGGCGACCGCGCCTCCGAACGCCACGGCGACGATGGCGAGGACGGTGATCAGCTTGAGGAATGGGCGCGCGAGTCTCACGGGGTTCCCCAGGGCTGCATCGCCCGTTCGGGCGCGCGCCTGATCGTCCGAACGAGTGATTGGATCTTCCCGCTAGACTCGCCCCGCCGTGGATCTCTACGAGTATCAGGGCAAGGAGCTCTTTGCCCGTGCGGGCATTCCGGTCTCTCAGGGGCGAGTCGCGACCACCCCGGAGGAGGCGCGCGCCGCGGCCGAGGAGATCGGCGGGCAGGTCGTCGTGAAGGCCCAGGTCCTGACCGGCGGCCGCGGCAAGGCCGGCGGCATCAAGCTCGCCGCGAGCCCTGACGAGGCCGAGGAGCGGGCGCGGGAGATTCTCGGCCTCGACATCCGCGGCCACGTCGTCCGCAAGCTCTGGATCGAGAAGGCCTCGGACATCGCGAAAGAGTACTACCTCTCGGTCACGTTCGACCGGGGCGAGAAGAAGCCGCTCTTCATGTTCACGACACAGGGCGGCATGGACATCGAGGAGGTCGCCGCCGAGAGCCCCGAGGCACTCGCCCGGCTCCACGTCGAGCCGCTCGCCGGCTTCCAGCCCTGGCAGGCCCGGTGGCTCTGCTTCGCGGCGGGCCTCGAGGACCCGGACGAGCAGAAGCAGGTCATGGCGATCGTGGCCAAGCTCTACGGCGCCTTCGTCGACTTCGACGCCATGCTCTGCGAGGTCAACCCGCTCATCGTCACGCCCGACGGCGAGGTGAAGGCGCTCGACTCGAAGTTCACGGTCGACGACAACGCCCTCTTCCGCCACGCGGACGTCGCCGAGATGCGCGACGTCGAGGCCGCCGACCCGCGGGAGCGCCTCGCGCGCGAGAAGGGTGTCACCTACGTGAAGCTCGACGGTGAGATCGGGATCCTGGGCAACGGCGCCGGGCTCGTGATGGCCACGCTCGACGTGATCGACCAGGTCGGCGGCCGGCCCGCGAACTTCTGCGACCTCGGCGGCGGCGGGGACGCCCAGGGCGTCGTCGACGCGCTCGAGGTCATCACCTCCGACGACCAGGTCGAGGCGATCCTGTTCAACATCTTCGGAGGCATCACGCGCTGCGACGAGGTCGCGCGCGGGATCCTCACCGCGCTCGGCCAGATGACGATCGAGCACCCGATCGTCGTCCGGCTCGACGGGACGAACGCCGAGGAGGGCCGGCAGATGCTCGTCGACGCGGCGCCGCCCGACCTCTACGTCGAGGAGACGATGCTCGCCGCCGCGGAGCGCGTCGTCGAGGTCGCGAAGGCGAAGGCCGCCTGATGGCGATCGTCGTCGACCGCGACACGCGCCTCGTCGTCCAGGGGATCACCGGGCGCGAGGGGTCCTTCCACGCGACCAGAAACCTCCGCTACGGGACGAACGTCGTCGCCGGCGTCACGCCCGCCAAGGGTGGTATGGACGTCGAGGGCATCCCCGTCTTCGACACCGTGCGCGACGCCGTCGCCGAGACGAGCCCGAACACGGCCATGGTGTTCGTGCCGGCACGCTTCGCCGCGGATGCGATCTACGAGGCGGTCGATGCGGGCATCGAGACGGTCATCTGCATCACGGAGGGCCTCCCGGCCCACGACATGCTCCGCGTCTACAACTACGTGCGCCCGAAGGGTGTGACGCTGATCGGCCCGAACTGCCCCGGCGTCCTCTCGCCCGGCAAGGCGAACGTCGGGATCATCCCCGCAGAGATCTTCAGCGAGGGCTCGGTCGGCCTCGTCTCCAGATCCGGCACGCTCACGTACCAGATCGGGCACGAGCTGACACAGCTCGGTATCGGCCAGTCAACTATCGTCGGAATCGGGGGGGACCCCGTGGTCGGGTCGTCCTTTGTGGACGTGCTCGCCCGGTTCGAGGCCGATCCGGAGACCGAGCTCGTCGTCATGGTCGGCGAGATCGGCGGCAACGAGGAGGAAAAGGCGGCGGAGTTCATCGCCGAGCAGATGAGCACCCCGGTCGTCGCCTACATCGCCGGCTTCACAGCGCCGCCCGGCAAGACGATGGGCCATGCCGGCGCGATCATCTCCGGCTCCGCCGGCACCGCGCGCGCGAAGAAGGAAGCGCTCGAGGCGCGCGGCGTCCGCGTCGGGACGAACCCCACCGAGGCCGCGCGCCTCGCCGCCGAAGCCGTCGGCGCCCGAACCGCCTAGCCGCTCCTGAGCCTCCCGTGCAGCGCGCGCAGGCCGCCGCCGACGCCGGCGAGCAGGAGGAGCGCGCCGAAAGCGAACACGGCCAGGACGAAGGGGCCGGCGTGGGACGCGGCATCGACGATGGCGCCCACCGGGCCGCCCGACTCGCCCGACGAACCGGTGCCGAGAACGCCTTCACCCGTCGGCTGTCCGCCGTTCGGGGGTGAGGCCGCGAGGGTCCCGCCGCCACTGCCGCCGGTACCTCCGAGAATGCCCTCGCCCGGGCAGCGGTGCGAGATCCCGTCCGTGCTTCCGGCGGCCGCACCAGCCTGCGCGCCGGGACCGGCGTTTGCCGCAGGACCGGACCCATCGCCACCCGTGCCACCGCCACCGCTACCAGGCGCCGGGGCGGCCGGGCCTTCGACCGGAGCGGGCGCGGGCGCCGGGGTGCCGGGGAGCGGCTCATCGACCGGCTTCGTCACGTCCGGAAGCGGAGCCGGAAGCGGAGGAACCTGGGGAGCTTCAGGAGGTGGAGGAACTGGAGGGACTTGGGGAACTGGTGGAAGCTGGGGAAGTGGAGGAAGCTGTGCCACGGCAGGCGGGCTGCCCGCCGCTACCACGAACGTGACCAGAAGAAGTAGACCCTTGAGCCGCATCCCGATGACCTCCTGTTGCCAGACGCCAAATCTGGGGTCCTGGTCCCCTACCCCGCGGGGGCGAGGATGAATCGCTCCGCCCGCGCCCTCAGTAGACTCGTGCCATGACTCAGATTTCGTTCGCCCGCGGATTCCCGGGCCCCGACCTGCTCCCGCTCGAGGAGTTCGGCGAGTGCGCCAAGGCCGCGCTGGAGCGCGACGGCGCCACCGCCATGAACTACGGCCCGCCCCTTGGCTACCCGCCCCTGCGCGAGTGGATCGCCGGGCGGCACAACGTGCCCGTCGAGCGTGTGATGGTCACCAACGGCTCGCTCCAGGCCTTCAACTTCATCGCCCGCCACCACGTCCAGTCGGGCGTGAAGTTCTTCGTCGAGGCGCCGTGCTACGACCGCTCGCTCCAGATCCTGCGGCGCCTCGGCGCCGAGGTCGAGAGCGTGCCGCTCACCGACGAGGGCCTCGACGTCGACGCCCTCGACGAGGCGCTCGCACGGAGCTCGGGGCCGAACCTCGTGTACACGATCCCGACCTTCCAGAACCCCAGCGGCCGAACGCTCTCCGAGCCCAGCCGCCGGCGCCTGCTCGAGGTGGCGCGCTCGCGCGGCGCGACGATCCTCGAGGACGACCCCTACGGCCTGCTCCGCTTCGCCGGCGAGTCCCTCCCGCGGCTCATCGAGCTCTCGGGCGGGGAGGGCGTGATGTTCCTCTCCTCGTTCTCGAAGACGGTGGCTCCGGGCATCCGGGTCGGCTACGCGATCCTCCCCGAGGAGCTCATGGGCGCCATGCAGACGCTCGTGTTCGAGAACTACGTCTCCCCGGTCATGTTCGTCGAGGCGACGCTGCACGAGTTCGCCTCGCGGGGGAGCTTCGACCCCAACGTCGAGACGATCCGCGAGGGCCTGCGGGCCCGGCGCGACGCGATGATCGGGGCGCTCGCGCGCGAGATGCCCGAGGGAACCACCTGGAACGAGCCGGACGGCGGCTACTTCCTGTGGGTCGACCTTCCGGGCGGGCTGACCGGCGAGACGCTTCTGGCGCAGGCCGGCGAGGTCGACGTCGCGTTCGTGAAGGGGGCCGACTTCTACTGGGACGGCGGCGGCGAGTCGGCCGTGCGGCTCGCGTTCTCGTACGCGACCCCGGCGGAGATCGACGAGGGCATCGCGCGTCTCGGGCGTCTGGTGCGGGAGGCGGTCGCGGTCACGGCGTGAGCCGGTTCCGCACCGCCCATCTCGACGACCTCGAGCGCTTCCAGGGCGACTTCGACACGATCCCGGTGCGGATCCCGCTCGGGATCGGCGCCTTCGGGATCAACGCCTACGCCTCGCGCGAGGCAGGCGGGCATCTGATCGAGGAGCACGACGAGCTCGGCGCCGGGGCGGGTGGGCACGAGGAGGTCTACCTGGTCCTGAAGGGGCACGCCCGTTTCGTGGTCGACGGGGAAGAGGTCGACGCCCGGGCCGGCACGTTCGTCTTCGTCTCCGACCCGGCGACGCGGCGCGGCGCCACGGCGGGCGAGGCGGAAACCGTAGTCCTCGTCGTCGGCGGGACTCGCGGGGAGGCATTCGAGCCGTCGCCCTGGGAGTCGTGGCTCGAGGGCCTCCCGCTCTACACCGCGAAGGACTACGAGGGCGCGGCGGCGATCCTCGCGCGGGCGCTCGCGAAGCACCCGGACAACCCGAACGTCCTCTACAACCTCGCGTGCTGCGAAGCCCTCGCGGGGCGAGGGGCGGACGCGCTGGCGCACCTCACCCGGTCGGCGGAGCTCGACCCGCGCGTCGTGGACTGGGCGAGCAAGGATCCGGACTTCGACCCGATCCGGGACGAGCCGGGCTTCCCCGGGAAGAGCGAGACCTAGGCGGCCGCGTGGGCCCGGAGGGCGGGCCTTGCGATCAGCCGGGCCTGCTCCGGCGGCTCGAGCCTGGGGGTCTTCGCCGACCTGAACGTGGGACAGGGGCCTTCGGTCAGGGCACAAAGTCCGGCCTGGCGGAAATAGCAGTCACTGCAGGTATTTTTCCGCCTCTTCGCCATTGACCGGGGACGACCATCTTAGGCCTCCGGCGCCATGGCGTTAAGCGTTGCCGCGACGAAAAACACGCTATTTCCGGAAGGTTCGTACCTTGCGTTGACCGTGCGGGCAACTAGTTTGCTGCCAGAACGGACAACGCCTCCTGGATGTTCGAGACGGGGATGATCTCGAGGTCGTCCGTCGCCTTCTTGGCGTCCTCCAAGTTCGCGTCCGGGACGAGGAAGATGTCCGCCCCGGCCTCGCGGGCGCCGATGGCCTTCTGCTTCACGCCGCCGATCGGGAGAACCTCCCCGTCGAGCGTCAGCTCGCCCGTCGCGACGATCTTGCGTCCGCGGTCGATGTCGTCGCCGAGCTCGTCCATGATGTCGAGGGCGAACGCCAGTCCCGCGCTCGGCCCGCCGATGTTGCCGGCGTCGATCTCGATGTCCACCGGGAACTCGAAGTCGAGGGCGTCCTGCACCTGCACGCCCATGACCGCGCGGTCGGGGTCGTCCGGCGCCGCCTGCGTCCCCGACGTCACCTGGACGCGCTCGTCGCCGCGCTGGACGGTCAGCTCGACGTCCTGGCCTGGCTCGACGTCCGAGAGGGCTCGCTGGAGGCCCTGGATCGACTCGACCTCCTGGCCTTCCGCCTCGACGATCACGTCCCCGACCTCGAGCACGCCGTCCGCGGGCGAGTCCGGCTGGACGAGCACGATCTCCGCGCCCGACTCGTTCACGTCCACCTCGCGGCCGAGCTCCCGCAGCGCGACCGTGATCGCGATCAGCTGCGAGCGCGACATGTCGTTGAGGCTCGACTGGCGTCGCTGCCGGTCGCTCACGCCCGCCGGGTTGACCACCCGCTCCGGCAGGAGGTCGGCGCCCTCCTTGGTCCAGGGGAAGAGCCGCTCGAAGAGGCTGGCGCGCCCGATGCGGACGTCGACCATGTAGACGTCCTCCTCGTCCTGGGACTCCTCGCCCGGGATGCGCACGAGCGGGTCGGTGGGGCGCGCCCTGTCCGGCAGGACGATGTAGTGGTCGGACGGGATCATGCTGAGCGCCAGCCCCGTGACGACCACGACGAGCAGGCCCGTCAGAACGAAGGCGAGACGGCGCACGATCAAGCGATCGTAGCCCTGGCCCCTCGGGCCGGGCGGCAATCGCCCTCGCTCAGCCGCTCAGGACGGAGACGACCTCGCGGACGGCCGCCGCCGACTCGTCGAGCGCGGTGCGCTCCTCGCCGGTGAGGTCGAGCTCGAAGATCTCCTCGATCCCGCCGGCGCCGAGCTTCACGGGCACGCCCATGTAGAGGTCGTCGATCCCGTACTCGCCCTGGAGCAGTGCGGTGCAGGGGAGAACGCGCTTCTGGTCGAGCACGACCGAGTCGACCATCTGAGCCGCGGCCGCGCCCGGCGCATACCAGGCCGACGTGCCGAGGAGCTTGACGATCTCGCCGCCGCCCTTGCGCGTCCGCTCGACCATCGCCTCGATCTTGTCCGCGGAGACGAGCTTCGTGAGCGGAACGCCGCCCACGGTGGTCGCGGAGACGACCGGGACCATCTGGTCGCCGTGGCCGCCCAGCACCATCGCGGTCACGTCCTTGACCGACGCGCCGGTCTCCATGGAGATGAACGCGCTGAACCGGGCTGTGTCGAGGATCCCGCCCATGCCGAACACCCGCTCGCGCGGCCAGCCGGAGACGTTCTTGGCCACGTGGCACATGGCGTCGAGCGGGTTCGAGACGATGATCAGGATGGCGTCGGGGGAATGCTCGACGACCTCTCGCGTCACTGAGCCGACGATGCCCTCGTTGACGCTCACCAGGTCGTCGCGGCTCATGTCGCCCGTGCGCGGGACGCCGGCCGTGATGACGACGACGTCAGAGCCCTTGGTCTCCCCGTAGCCGTTCGAGCCGACGACCGACGGCTCGTAGCCGAGCACCGAGGCAGCCTGGTCGATGTCGAGGGCCTTCCCCTGGGGGAGGCCTTCCTTGATGTCGACCAGGACGACGTCTGCGTAGTCGCGCCTGGCGATCTCCTGCGCTGCGGTGGCGCCGACGTTGCCGGCCCCGACCACTGTCACCTTCCGTCTCAAACCCGTACTCCCATCCTGTCGATGATTGCGTCGGCGACCTGGCTCGTCCCTACTGCCGTCGGGTCGTCGCGGGTCGGCTTCATGTCGTACGTGACCTGGGCGCCCTCGGCGATGACGTCGGCGATCGCCGTCTCGAGGCGATCGGCCGCGTCGCGCTCCTCCAGGTGCCGGAGCATCATCACCCCGGAGAGCATCATCGCCATGGGGTTCACCTTGTTCTGGCCCGTGTACTTCGGCGCCGAGCCGTGGGTCGGCTCGAAGACCGCTGCGTGCGTGCCGAAGTTGCCGCCGGGCGCGAGCCCCAGGCCGCCGATCAGGCCGGCGCAGAGGTCGGAAATGATGTCTCCGTAGAGGTTCGGGCACACGAGGACGTCGTACTCCTCGGGCCGCTGGACGAGCTGCATCGAGAGGTTGTCGACGATCTTGTCCTCGAACTCCACGTCCTCGTTCTCGCCGGCGACCTCGCGGGCCACCCTGAGGTAGAGCCCGTCCGTGAACTTCATGATGTTGGCCTTGTGCACGGCCGTCACCTTGCGGCGGCCGTTCTTGCGCGCGTAGTCGAAGGCGAACTCGACGATGCGGCGTGTCCCGGCCACGGAGATCGGCTTCACGGAGATCCCGGACCCTTCCCGGATCCGCCCCTGCCCGCGCTGCTCGAGCCAGGCGATCAACTCGGCGGCCTCCTCGGTGCCGTCCTCGAGCTCGATCCCGGCGTAGAGGTCCTCCGTGTTCTCGCGGACGACGACGAGATCGACCGAGTCGTAGCGCGAGCGCACGCCCGGATAGCTCTTGCACGGCCGCACCTGGCCGTAGAGGTCGAGGCTCTTGCGGAGCGCGACGTTGACCGAGCGGAAGCCCGTGCCGACAGGGGTCGTGATCGGCCCCTTGATGGCGACGCCGTTGCGCTTGATCGACTCGAGGACGTGGTCGGGAAGCGGGTTCCCGCCGTAGGAGTCCATCACGTCGGCGCCCGCTTGCTGGACGTCCCAGTCGAAGTCGACACCGGTCGCGTCGAGGACGCGGCGAGTCGCCTCGGCGATCTCGGGCCCCGTCCCGTCGCCAGGGATGAGCGTGACTCTGTGTGCCATCGGCCGCGGCCCATTCTACGGGCGCAGAGGCGGGCGGCCGTCCGATACCGTGCCGCTGACAGGGAAGGAGCACATGAACGACTTCAAGCCAGGACTCGAGGGCATCGTCGCCGTCGAGACGGAGATCGCCGAGCCGGACAGGGAGGGGGGTTCGCTCCGCTACCGCGGGGTCGACATCGAGGAGCTCGTCGGCCGCTACCCCTACGAGAACGTGTGGGGCCTGCTCGTCGACGACGACCTGGACTCGAAGATGCCCGACCCGGAGCCGTACGAGCCCGCCCGCCTCACCGGCGACGCCCCGGCCGACCTCCAGGCCGAGACCGCGCGGCTCGCGGGCGACTGGGACCTCGGGAAGCTCAACGAGATCTCCGACGAGCAGGCGCGCGAAGATCTCGGCCGGCTGTCGGCGCAGATGATGTCGATCGTGGCCCGCTCGGCCCGCATCGCGGACGGCAAGGACGACGTCGTCCCCGACGAGGTCGTCTCGCAGGGCTCCACCGCCGCCGAGAAGTTCCTCCTTCGCTGGCGCGGCGAGGCCGACCCGCGCCACGCCGCGGCGATCGACACCTACTGGATCTGCACGGCCGAGCACGGGCTCAACGCCTCCACGTTCACCGCGCGCGTCGTCGCCTCGACGGGGGCCGATTGCGGCGCCGCGCTCTCCTCGGCCGTCGGCGCGCTCTCCGGCCCGCTGCACGGCGGGGCGCCTGCCTACGTGAAGCCGATGCTCGAGGAGGTCAAGGCACACGGCGACGCCGAGGGCTGGGTGCGCGACGCTCTGCAGAGCGGCAAGCGGCTCATGGGCTTCGGGCACCGCGTCTATCGCGCCGAGGACCCGCGCTCCCGGATCCTCAAGCGCACCGCGCAGGAGCTTGGCTCGCAGTACGTCGAGGTCGCCGAGGAGCTCGAGCAGGCAGCGCTGTCGGCGCTCCAGGAGCGCCACCCCGAGCGCGTGCTCGCCACGAACGTCGAGTACTACTCGGCGGTCGTGCTCGACATCGCGGAGATCCCGCCGCCGCTCGCGCCGGCGATGTTCGCCTGCTCGCGCGTGGCCGGCTGGTCGGCGCACATCCTCGAGCAGAAGCGCACCGGGCGTCTCTTCAGGCCCTCGGCCACCTACGTCGGCCCCGCAGCCCGCAGCCTCGCGTGACGCTCGCCGAGGCCGTCGGCCGCGCCGCGGAGGTGAGCGACGAGCGAGCCCTCGCCGACATCCGCAGAGCCGTCGACGACGAGCTCGAGGCGGCGGCCCGCAGCCAGGACTATCGTGAGCGTGCGCTCGCCTACCGGGCGATCGGCCAGCTCCGCTTCAACCAGAAGACGGAACTCCTCCGCCGTGGGCTCGAGGACACGAGCCCGGCCGCGCGCGGCTCCGCGCTCCTCTCGCTCGAGCTTCTCTCGCGCGACCACCCTGGGCTCGTCAACGCCGTGCGCGGGACGCTGCACTCGCTCGCGAACGAGGATCCCAACGCCGCCGTTCGGCGGCTCGCGGTGCTTTCGCTCAAGAACGGCTCGCCGCAGGCCGACACGATCACGCTGCTCGCGCACATGGCCGAGGAGGCGGACGACAAGGATCTCCGGGCCACCGCGGCTGCGGTGCACCGCGGCCTGAAGAAGCGCGCCTCCGAGCGCGAGCGCTAGGCGCTTGACGCGGATCACTTCAGTTTGTAAAGCTGGCGTCTCCTTCAAAAACTGAAGCGCCGCAAAGGGGGAACCATGCCGGAGCGCGACATCCTGCAGGCTGCGAACGAGATCTACTCGGACGGGTTCGGAAAGGGCGACCTGCCCATGCCTCCCGGGCGACGGCTGGCGATCGTGACGTGCATGGACGCACGCCTCGACCCCGCCAAGTTCCTCGGCCTCGAGGAGGGGGACGCGCACGTGATCCGCAACGCGGGCGGTCTCGTCACCGAGGACGCCGTTCGCTCGCTCGTCATCTCCCACTGGCTTCTGGGCACGCAGGAGGTGGCGGTGATCGCGCACACCGACTGCGGGATGCTCACGTTCTCGAACGACGACCTCCACGCGAAGCTCCGCGAGGAGGCCGGCTCGGACGCGACGGACATCGACTTCAGGCCCTTCTCCGACCTCGAGGCGAGCGTCCGGAACAGCCTGAGCGTGATCCGCGAGTCTCCGCACCTCCCGGACTCGCTCGAGCTGTCGGGCTGGGTCTACGACGTCAGGAGCGGACGACTCAGCGAGGTCGCCGAGGTCGCCTCGCCGGCCTAGGAGGGCTACTCGCAGCTGCAGCGGCCGCGGCGCCGGATGACGCCGCACGCCGGGCACCGCGCCTCGTGGCGCTGCTCGAGCATCGAGTAACGCTGGGCAAGCGTGACGAGCAGCACCCCGAGCCCTCCTCCAAGGGCGAGGATGCCGAGGATGTCTGGGTTGGTCTCCACGTGTTTCAGGTGCGCGTACGCCGCGCATGCGGGTGCGCCTTGAAATAGGTATCGCGCCTCCGCCGATCCGAAACATGCGTGTAGATCTCGGTCGTCCCGAGGTCCGCGTGCCCGAGCATCTCCTGGACGCTGCGCAGGTCGGCGCCCCCTTCGAGCAGGTGCGTGGCGAACGAGTGCCGGAGCAGATGCGGGTGGATCCGCTCCGGATCGAGCCCCGCCTTGGCCGCGAGACGCCGGATGATCAGGAAGGCGCCGGCGCGTGTGAGCGCGCCACCCTGCGCGTTGAGGAAGAGCTCCGGGCGGTGGCGCCTGTCGAGGTAGGGGCGCCCGCGCGAGAGGTAGCGCCGCAGCGCCTCGACAGCCTCGCTTCCGAGCGGCACGACGCGCTCCTTGTCACCCTTGCCGACACAGCGCACCGTGCGGTCTTCGAGGTCGACGCCCCCTCGCTCGAGGCCGACCGCCTCGCTGACGCGGAGCCCGCCGCCGTAGAGGAGCTCGACGAGTGCGCGGTCGCGCAGGCTCCGCGGCGTCGTGCTGTTCGCGGCGTCGATCAGGCGTTCGACCTCGCCCATGGAGAGCGAGCGCGGGAGCTTCTGGCGCCGCCTGGGCAGGTCGACGTCGGCGGCCGGGTTGTCGCTGCGTAGGCCGAGGGCGACGAGGTGGCGGTAGAAGGAGCGCGCCGCAGCGGCTCGTCGCGCAATCGAGGTCGGAGCCTGCCCGCGCGCCCGCAGGTCGGCCAGCCAGCCCTCGATCTGCTCCGACCCGGCGTTGGCCGGGGATCCCTCCAGGTAGGCCGCCAGGTCTGCGAGGTCACGCCGGTAGGCGTCGACCGTGCGCGGTGCGCGGCGCGCCGCGAGCAGCGCGAGGAAGCCCTCCACGGCCGGATCGGGCACGTCCGGGGTCTGACCCCGGCCGTGACCGTTTGTGTCAGGCGCGGGGGTGGGCACGGTCGTAGACCTTCCGGAGGCGCTTGGCATCGACGTGGCTGTAGATCTGGGTCGTCGAGAGCGACGAGTGACCGAGGAGCTCCTGGATCGTGCGCAGGTCGGCGCCGCCCTCGAGCAGGTGGGTCGCGAACGCATGGCGGAGGCGATGCGGGTTGGGGAGGAGCCTGCGCAGCGTCGACGTGTCGAGGGGCTTCCCGCGCGCCGAGAGGAAGAGCGTGTCGATCGCGCCGCGCGCCAGCTGCGGGCGCGCGAGCTCCAGGTAGCGGCGGAGGCGGTAGGCGGCCTCCTCGCCGAGCGGGACGACCCGCTCCTTGCCGCCCTTCCCGCGCACGTGGACCGTCTCCTGCTCGAAGTCGACGTCGGCCAGCGTCAGGTCGACCGCCTCTTGCGCCCGGAGCCCTGCGGAGTAGACGAGCTCGAGCAGCGCGCGGTTCCGGACGGTCAGCGGGTCGACCCCGTCGAGCTCCGCGAGGAGCGCGTCCGTCTCGGCCGGCCTGGGCGCGTGCGGGAGGCGCCGGCGGCGCCTGCCGGAGACGGCGAGGTCGGGCACGTGGCCGGGGCCTCTGCTCGCGCGCACGAGAGAGCGGACGGCGGCGAGCTTGCGGGCGACCGTGGTCTGCGCGAGCTTGCGCGGCTGCCGTCCCGGGCGGTCGGCGCCGAGCTCCGCGGCGTAGCGGGCGAACGCGCGGGCGTCGAACGAGCCGAGGTCGAGGCCGTTGCGGCGCAGCCAGCTCGCAAGCTCCTCGAGGTCGCTGCGGTACGCGCGCCGGGTCGCGTCGGAGAGCGACTGGCTGCGCAGGAAGCTGTCGATGGCGGCGCCTGTGTCCACGACAGGCAGTTCCGCCTCGCGCCTAGGCTTCCTGCCGTGCTCCTCCGCCACCGGGCCAGAGATCTCGTCCTCGCGAGCTGGGAAACGGACCCGGATCGCGTCAGGGAGACCCTGCCCGGCGGGCTCGAGCCGGCGACCGTCGACGGACGGCATCTCGTCACCCTCGCGGCGCTGCGCTGGGAGGGAGCGCGCCTGGGCGGATTCCCGGTTCCTCGCTTCTCGCAGGTGAACGTCCGCGTGTACGGGCGGCTCGGAGACGCGACCGCCGTCGTCTTCCTCGCCCTGCGCGTCACCGCGTTCGGGATGGGCGGCGCGCTGCTCGGCTTCCCGGTTCGTCTCGCGCGCGCGCGCGTGCGCGACGGAGAGGTCGACGCGCCCGGGTTCGGCGTCTCGCTCCGCTTCGAGCGCCGCGGCCCCGCCGAGCCCAGCGAGCTCGGCGCGCACGAGCTCGGGATCTACGAGGCCGCCGGCGTCCGCGCCTTCCGCGTCCGTCGCGGGGAGGCGAGCTGGGAGCGCGGGGAGGCGACCGGTCCAGTCACGGCCGACCCCCTCCTCGCGCTCGGCTTCCCGGTCGAGGGCCCGCCGGAGATCCGGTACACGGCCCGCACCTCGTTCGAGGTCGAACTGCCTCCACAGAAGCTCTCCTAGCCGAACTCGCGCTCGATGTTCTCGAACTCGCGGACGAGCGAGGCGTGCTGGGACTCGAACAGCTCGTCGCTCGACCCCGGAGCCTGGAACATGGTGAAGGTGAACGCGCTCTGCCCGCCTGGCAGCCCGACCACGCGCGTCGGGAAGAGCGCCATTTCGGTCTCGGTCGGGCCGGCGAGCATGTCGATCACGCCCGTCCGCTCGTCCGCCTCGATCCGGAAGAAGAACTCTCCCAGCCCGTTGATGACCTTGTGCCGGCCGTCCACGACCTTCAGCTCGCGAGCGAAGTCCGTGGCCCAGCGGGGCAGGTTCTCGACCTCGGCCAGGTAGGCGAAGACCCTGGCCTTTGGGGCGGGCAGCACCGTCGTGACGGTTCTCGAGTTCATAGCGACATGACCTCCTGTAGCGATGTGGTGAGGACCTCGCACTCGACCGCGGAGAGCCGCCGCTCGACACGGGCGTCCAGGCGCGCAAGCACGCGCTCGGCTGCCGGCTGGAAGGCGCGGGCTCGGGCCGTCAGGAAGATCCGGAAGGCACGGCCGTCCTCGGGGTCGCGCTCGCGGCGCACGAGACCGTCACGCTCCGCCAGGCGGATGAGCGTCGTCATCGTCTGCTTGGCGAGCCGCGCCCTGGCCGCCAGCTCGCCCATGCGCAGCCCGTCCTGCTCGAAGAGGGGGATGAGCACCGAGCCGTAGGAGGGACGCACCTCGGGAAAGCCCTCCTGCACGAACTCGGCGTGGAGGAGCTCGTTCCAGCGCTGCGTCGCCTTGGCCAGCAGATAGCCGAGGTTCTCGCGGGTTGCTCGTCGTGGTCGAGGCATATAGTCCGATATAGGACTATATCAAAGAGGGTTGGGCGGGCGCTCCGGGGCGTGGGCGCCTGTTCGCGCCTCGAGCCACGCCTCGACGCTCTCGTGCGGCTCGACCATCACCTCGTCGCCGCTCACGCGGACCGAGTAGATGTGGCCCTCGACGCAGCGGTAGAGCTGCTCCTCGAACGGCTTCTTCCACCAGAGAAACCCCACGGCGCCCACGAAGGGCGCGCCCACGGTGATCGCCGGCGGCGACAGGCAGCCGGGGCAGCGGTGCTCGGGCTCAGGCACTCGGCGGAGCCTACGAGAAGAGCGTGGCGGCGGCTCCCCCGTTGCCGAGGGAGCCGCCGCCTGCCTGCGGCCCTAGTCGAGTCCCGCGTACGGGCCGTCGGCGTGGACGATGCGCCCGTCGACGACCGTCAGCAGTGACCTGAGCTTCCAGATCTCGCTGTCCGGAACCGAGAAGTAGTCCTTGTCCAGGACGATCATGTCGGCGAGCATCCCGTTCTCGAGCGTGCCGACCTTGCCCTCCAGGTCGAGGAACCACGCGCAGTCGGACGTGTAGGCGCGGAGCGCCTGCATGCGGGTCAGCCGCTGGTCGGCCGGGACGCCTTCGTCGCCCGGGAGGAGCGTCTGGCCGGTGGTGACGAAGAAGAGGCTCAGGAACGGCGGCCACGGAGCGACGTTCATCGCGTCCGTCATCAGGCACATGTGCTCGCTGTTCTCCCTCGTCGTCCTGAAGCGCGGGCCGGTGCCACCGTCCTGCACGGGAGCGATCGTGAGAGCCCAGCCGATCCCGAGCGCCTTCGCCCGCGCGAGCTGGGAGTCGGTCGGCTCCCCGTTGCCCGGGTGCGCGATGCGCCACTTGAGCTTGCCGATGTCGTAGGTCTGGTCGGCCTCCTCGAAACCGCTGAGGATCTCGTCGATGGAGCCGCCGACGTGCGTCTCCACGCTCAGCCGCCTCGCGACCGACCAGCGGATGATGTCGAGGTAGTCCGGCTGGGTCACCATCGAGTCCTCGCCGGGGCCGAGGTACTTGTACATGTCGTCCCCGAGGAAGCCGAGGGAGTTCGCCGTCTCCGCCTTCAGGCGGGCGCCGTCGCCGAACCCGTGCATGCTGCTGAAGACGATGCGGGCGTTGAGGCGGTCTTCGCGGTAGAGCTGCATCCCGGCCTCCTCGACGTGCAGGCCTTCGCTGCTCGCCCGGCCGGTGCCCCAGGGGGCGTCGTTGCCGATCGCGTCCTTCCACGCGGTGAGGCCACGGCTGTTGGCCTCGGCGATGAAGTCGGCGAGGCAGTCGGCCTCGCCGTCGATCCCGAGCTGGTCGAGCTGGGCGATGATGGCCTGGTTGATGATCGTCGTCGCGGGGGCCGTGATCTGGCCGGTCGGGTTGCCGTTCGCGTCGAGCACGACGCCGGGCGAGCCCGGCCCGAGGCCGACCGCGGTGAGCGCGGCCTGATTGACGCGCGCCCCGCTGAAGCCGCCGCCCTGGATCCAGATCGGGTTGGCCGGAGCCGCGGCGCTGAGCTCGGCGAACGTGAAGAGGGTGGGGTTGTCGAGCTGCGGGAGGCTCCATCCACCCTGGGTCGTCCAGATCCACTTGCCGTCGGGTAGCTCGACGGCCTTGGCCGCGTACATGGCCAGCGCCGTGGAGCGGCTGGTGACGAGGTCGAGCCGGACGACCTGCGTCCAGCAGTGGTAG
>DASSCF010000059.1:0-13099 GCA_035698025.1 Gaiellaceae bacterium | reverse complement strand
AGCACCGAGCGGACCCGGTCGAGCGCGGGCGTGAAGCCGAGCCGCCGAACGAGCAGCGCGCCGACGACCGCGGCCGCGGTGTTCCCGACCGTGATCCCCGCCGCCACTCCGAGGGACGCGTCGCTGGTCGCGTTGGCGACGAACGCGCCGACGGCCACCGCGGGCCAGAAGCGGACGCCGAGGATGAGGAGCGCGGCGAGCGCGATCCCGGACGGCGCCCACACCGGAGTGATCACACCGTGGGACACGTCCAGGGAGAGGCCCACCTTGGCGGCGCCGATGTAGGCGCCCGAGACGACGAGGAACAACACGGCATCTCGCGCTCGCACCCGCGAGCGGTCGCGCGTCCCCTGGTCGGCTCGTACGGTCATCGACTTCCTCCGCACTCACATTGTCCCAGACAAATCAGCGTTCCCCAGCCCCCGAAGGGCCATCTGCTGGCATGGTGCGCGCGTGATCCTCCGTGCGCCCGCCCACTCGCTGGACCCGAGGGTGCGGACGTACTGGCTCGTCGAGGGATTGCTCGCCGCGGGCGTGCTCGCCGCGCTGGTCATCGCCGGGACGGTGATCGCCGCGCTCGTCGACGCGGGCACCGTCGCCGTGCTGGTCGGCGTGCTCGGCGGCCTGGCCGTGATCGGCGCCGCGGTCATAGCCGTCCTCGTCCCCCGGGTGGACTACCGCCATTACCGCTACGAGGTCACCGAGCTCGGGCTCTACGTCGCCAAGGGCTGGCTCTGGCGGCGCCACCAGGTCGTCCCGCACGCGCGCGTCCAGACGGTCGAGACGACGGTCGGCCCGCTCATGCGCGCGTTCGGCCTCGTCTCCGTGGACATCACGACCGCATCCTCGGCCGGCGGCCTCACCATTCCGGGCCTGGCGCCGGACGTGGCCGACCGGCTCGTGCAGGAGCTCGCGCTCCGGGCGGGCATCGAGGAGGGCACCTGAGCGAGGCGCCGCAGGAGCTCGAAGGCCGGCTTCACCCGCTGGCCGTCCTCGTGATCGCGCGCCGGTTCATCGGCGCGAGCCTGATCCCGATGCTCGCCCTGATCGTCTCGGCTGGCATCCGGGTGATCCTTCCCATCGCTCTCGTGCTGCTGTTCGTAGGGGTGCCGCTCGCCGTCCTCTCCTGGTGGCGCTTCCGCTACAGCGTCGCCGACGGGAAGCTCGAGCTGCACTCGGGCGTGGTCAGCCGGAGCGTGCGGACGATCCCGCTCGACCGCATCCGCGGCATCGACGTCACGGAGCCGTTCCTCCACCGGCTCCTCGGCCTCGTGAAGGTCGAGGTCGAGGCGGCGGCCGGCGGCCGCTCGAAGGCAGAGCTGTCGCTCGCGGCCGTCTCGCGCGAGGAGGCCGAGCTCCTCCGCGAGGCCGTCCTCTCGGGCGCACGGGCACCCGCGGGCGAGGAAGCCGTCGAGCCGCGGCCGGTCTACCAGGCGACGCCCAGGCTCCTCGTCCTCGGCGGGCTGACCAGCATGCGGTACCTGCTTGCGCCGGCGGCCGTCGTGGGTGTCGTCTTCAACCTCGCCGACGACCTGCCGGGCGGGATCGTCGAGCGGGCGGAGGAGGCTATCGCGGACAGGTTCCCCACAGACACGATGGGGATCGTGCTCGTCGTGCTCCTCGCCGTCGGGCTCGTCCTGGTGGCGGCGATCGCCGGCTCGCTGCTCGTCGACTGGCGCTTCACCGTCCGGGACGAGGGCGAGCGGTTCGCAGCCGCTCGCGGCCTGCTCACGCGGCGCACAGTCCATCTCGATCGCGACCGGATCCGCGGCGCCGACGTGCGTGACTCGCCGCTGCGGCGGCCGCTGGGGCTCTCGTCCGTGAACGCGATCGCGGCCGGGCTTCGAGGGCGGACGGGCGGGACGACGCTTGCGCCTGTGATCCGGAACGACCGGGTTCGGGAGCTGCTCCGGGCCGTCGACCCGGAGGCGCCGGAGCTCACGGCCGAGCTCGTCGCCCACCCTCCGGCGTCGCGCCGCCGTCGCCTGGTGCGAGCGCTGGCGCTTCCCGCGCTCGCGCTCGTGATCCTGCTCGTCTTCGGCATTCTGTGGGCCGCGCTCGCGGCCGCGGTCGTTACCGGCCTCGCGGTGCTCGTCGGCCTCGACCGGCACCGGCAGCTCGGCCACCGCTTCGACGGGCGCCGCCTGGCGCTTCGGGGCGGAAGCCTCCAGCGTCGCTGGTCGGAGCTCGACCCGGACGCCGCCGTGGCGTTCGAGGTGGTCAGCTCACCGGGCCAGCGCCGCGCGGGCGTCTGCACTCTCAGGCTGCACCTCGGCCAGGGCGCGGGCTCGCGCCGCGCGCTGGACCTCGGCGAGGAGCAGGCGACCGCGCTGCTGGCCCAGGTCAGGCCGCAGCTCTTCGAGCCGCTGCTCGTCCCTGCGGACGCCGACTAGGCGACGGCCGGCTTCGGCAGCGGCTCGATGGCCGCAAGCGCCCGGGCGATCTCCTCCTCGGGCAGCTCGAAGTCCTCGAGCTTGCCGTGGAGGTAGGCGTCGTAGGCGCCCAGGTCGAAGTGGCCGTGGCCGGAGAGGTTGAAGAGGATCGTCCGCTCGCGCCCCTCCTCGTCGGCCTGGGCCGCTGCCTGGATGACGCCGTGCACCGCGTGCGCGGCCTCGGGCGCCGGGATGATCCCCTCGCACTGCGCGAAGCGCACCGCGGAGGCGAAGACGTCGGTCTGCCCGTAGGCCTCCGCGCGGACGAGCCCGTCGAGGACGAGCTGCGAGACGAGCGGCGCCATGCCGTGGTACCGGAGGCCGCCGGCGTGGATCCCGGGCGGGATGAAGTCGTGGCCGAGCGTGTGCATGGGGACGAGCGGCGTCAGCTGGCTCGTGTCCCCGAAGTCGTAGGCGAAGGGCCCACGGGTGAGCGTCGGGCACGCGGCGGGCTCGCAGGCGAGCACGTCGATGTCGCGGCCGGCGATCTTCTCGCGCAGGAACGGGAAGGCCAGGCCGGCGAAGTTCGAGCCGCCGCCCACGCAGCCGGCGACGAGGTCCGGGAAGGCGCCGGCGTCCTCCATCTGCGCGATCGCTTCCTGGCCGATCACCGTCTGGTGCATGAGCACGTGGTTGAGGACGCTCCCGAGCGAGTACGCCGTATCCTCGCGCTGCGCGGCGTCCTCGACGGCCTCGGAGATGGCGATGCCGAGGCTGCCCGGCGAGCCGGGATCCGCCTCGAGGAACGCGCGGCCCGAGTTCGTGTCCTCCGACGGGCTGGCGACGACGGTCGCGCCCCAGGCCTCGATCATCGAGCGCCGATACGGCTTCTGCTCGTACGAGACCTTGACCATGTAGACCTTGCACTCGAGCCCGAAGAGCTTGCTCGCGAGTGAGACCGCGCTGCCCCACTGGCCCGCGCCCGTCTCCGTCGAGATGCGTGTGCGGCCCGACTCCTTCACGTAGTACGCCTGGGCCACGGCCGTGTTCGGCTTGTGGCTTCCGGCCGGGCTCACGCCCTCGTACTTGTAGAAGATCCGCGAGCGCGTCCCCAGCTCGGCCTCGAGCCGGTGCGCGCGGTAGAGCGGCGTCGGGCGCCAGAGGTGGTAGACGTCCCGCACGGCGTCCGGCACGGCAATCTCGGCGTCCTGCGAGACCTCCTGGAGGATCAGCTCCATCGGGAAGAGCGGCGCGAGGTCGTCCGGTCCGACCGGCTCTCCCGTCCCCGGGTGCAGCACCGGCTGCGGCGGGTTCGGCATGTCGGCCGCGATGTTGTACCAGCGCTCCGGGATCGCGCTCTCGGGGAGGATGAACTTCGTCTGCTCGCCCATTCGCGGGCGAGGATACTCCTACGGCGTCCCGCCCGCGAGGATGGTCGTCAGCACGCTCGAGTCGATGTTCCCGCCGGAGACGATGGCGACGATCTTCCCCCCGCCGGAGCGGCCCGAGAGCGCGGATGCGACCGCGAGCGCACCGGCTCCCTCGGCGACGACGCGCGCCCGCTCGGCGAGCAGGCGCACCGCCGCCGCCGTCTCGTCCAGGGTGACGACGTCGGTGCCGTCCAGGAGCGGCCGGCCCAGCCCCCACATCTTCGGGAGCAGGGCGCGCGCGCCGGCGCCGTCCACGAAGCTCGGTTTGTAGTCGATCTCGCGCGGCTCGCCGGCGGCGACGGACGCGGTCAGGGGCGCCGAGGTCTCGAGCTCGACGACGCGCATGCTCGTCTCGGGCCGCAGTGCCTTGACCGCGCTCGCGATCCCGGTGAAGAGCCCGCCCCCGCCCCAGGGGACGATGACCGTGTCGACGTCGGGAAGGTCCTCGAGGATCTCGAGGCCGATGGTGCCGTTGCCTGCCATGACCGGCTCGTCCTCGACCGGATGTACAAAGAAACCCTCGACGCCGGGGTAGGCGCGCTCCTCGAGCGCCTGCCACCAGCGGTCGAACGGCACCTTCACGTACGTGCCGCCGAGGCGCTCGATCGCGTCGAGCTTCGTCTGAGGCGCGTGGTCGGGGACGATGACCGTGAAGGGGACGCCGAGCTCCCGCGCCGCCCAGCCGACGCCCTGGGCCATGTTGCCCGCGCTCGTCGTCAGGACGCCCCGGGCCACCTCCTCGGGCGGGGCGGAGCGCATGGCGTTGTAGGCGCCGCGGATCTTGAAGGAGTTGATGGGCTGGAGGTTTTCGAGCTTGAGGTAGATCTCCGTCGGCGCCTCGTCGACGTGGAGGCGCACGAGCGGCGTGCGGACGGCCGTGCCCGCCAGCACCTCGCGCGCGCGGCGGATGTCCTCGAGCGGGATCAGAGGTCGACCTCGGTGCCCGTGCCCGTCTCTCGCGCGCGCCGGTAGACGTGCTCGGCGGCCGCGAGGTCCTGCACCGCGAGGCCGAGGGACTTGAAGACGGTGAGCTCTTCGTCCGACGTGCGGCCCTCGGCACGCCCGGCCAGGAGCTCGCCCAGCTCGGCGCGGATGTGCCCGGGGCCGATCGCGCCTTCCTGCTGCGGGAAGAGGAAGTCTCCTGCCTCGTTCACGGTCGACTCGCGTCGGTCGACGAACAGCGAGGCCGCTGCCATCGTGGCCGTGTCCAGCTCGCGCGTGGTCGGGATGCTCGAGCCGACGGCGTTGACGTGGGCGCCGTCGCGGAGCCACTCACGGCGCAGGACCGGCTCCGGCGCCGAGGTGGTCGTGCAGATCACGTCCGCGCCTGCGACGGCTTCCTCGGCGGTGGCAGCGACCTCGACCGGGAAGGGCGTGCCCGCCTCGGCCGCCACGGCCTGCGCGTGCTCGGGCGTCCGGCTCCAGACGCGTGCGACCTCGAAGTCGCGGGCGACGGCCATCGCGTCCAGATGCGAGCGCGCCTGCACGCCCGCGCCGAGCACGGCCAGCTCGCGCGCGCCCGCGCGGGCGAGGAGCCGCGTCGCCACGGCGGACACCGCAGCCGTGCGGATCGCGGTGATCGCGGAGGCGTTGACGACCGCGCGCACCTCGCCGGTCTCGCCGTCGGAGAGGATGACGACGCCCTGGTGGGCGTCGAGGCCGCGGGCCGGGTTGCCCGGCATGACGCAGACGGCCTTGAGGCCGAAGGCGGCCGATGCGCCGGAGCGGTGGGCCGGCATGAGGCCGAGGAGCCCTGCCGCGTCGGGCGGGCGCACGACGAACCGGAGCGGCTGGTGCATCTCGCCGCGTTCCAGGGCTTCGAGCGCCTCGGCCATGACCTCGACGCACTCGTCCATCGGGAGCAGCCGGGCGACGTCGCGCTCGCCGAGGATCAGCGTCTTCACGCGAACAGCGCTCCCAGCTCGTCGCGCTCGGCCTCGGTCAGCTGGACTTCGAGCGCACGCAGGCCCGGGTCCAGGTGCGCGGGGCGGCGGGGCCCCAGCACCGCGGCGGTGACGGCGGGATGGGAGAGCACCCAGGCGAGCGAGAGCGTCGTCATGTCGACGCCGCGCTCCGCCGCGGCGGCGGCGAGCGCATCGAGCCCGTCGAAGGTCTTCTCCTCCTCGAGCCCGCGGTACGGCTCGGGCCGCAGCGTCATGCGCGATCCCTCGGGATAGGACTCGGCGCGCCGGTACTTCCCCGTCAGCCAGCCGCCGGCGAGCGGGCTGAAGGGCGTGTAGCCGAGCCCGTGCTGCGTGCAGACGTCGAGCACCCCGTCCTCGTCGTCGCGCTCCAGGAGGCTGAAGGAGTTCTGCACCCAATCGAAGCGTACGGTCCCGCGCTCCTCGCTCGCCCGCAGGGCCTCGTCGAGCTGGGCAGCGTCCATGTTGCTCGTCCCGACGGCCCGGACCTTGCCCGCCCGGACGAGCCCGTCGAGGGCCTCCAGCGTGTCGCCCACGGGCGTGTCCGGGTCGGGCTCGTGGATGACGTAGAGGTCGACGTGGTCGACGCCGAGCCGCTCGAGGCTGCCCTCGATCTGGCGGCGGATGCGGCCGGGAGCCAGCCCGCGGTCGCCCGGATCGCCCTCGACCGAGTGGAAGACCTTGGTCGACAGGACGAGCCGGTCGCGCGCCTCCGGGCCGCGCCGCGCCAGCCAGCGGCCGATCGCGCGCTCGCTCCGCCCGCCCCCATACGCGTCCGCGGTGTCGAAGAGCGTGATGCCGGCTTCCCAGGCGGCGTCCATGATCGCGAACGCCTCCTCCTCGCTCTCTCCCTGGCCGAAGAACGCAGGCGCGGAGCCGATTCCCCCGAAGTTCCCGCACCCGAGCGCGATACGCGAGATCTCGATCCCCGTGTTCCCCAGTGTTCGGTAGTCCACGAGGTGGGAAGTATCCTGCACCGGATGAGCGAGCACGCCGCCGAGGAGGAGTTCGCCCCGATCCTGCCCGGCCCGGGGGACAGCGACTACGAGCGCTACCTCCGCACGGACGAGCTGCTCTCGCTCCAGAAGACGCCGGAGGAGATGCGGCACCGCGACGAGCTCCTCTTCCAGACGACGCACCAGTCGCAGGAGCTCTGGCTCAAGCTCGCCTGCTTCGAGGTCGAGACCGCGACCGAGCACCTGCGCCGCCGCGAGCAGGCCGCGGCCATCCGCCTCCTGCGCCGCGCGACGAACTGCCTCGAGCTCCTCGCCGACCAGCTCCACATGCTCGAGCACATGTCTCCCTGGGAGTACCAGGAGGTGCGCCGCGTCCTCGGGCACGGAAGCGGCTTCGACTCCCCCGGGTTCAGGCGCGTGCGCGAGGTCTCGCCGGAGCTCGGCCAGGTCTTCCACGAGCTTCTGCGCGAGCAGGGCATCACGGTCGTCGAGATGTACCAGCGCGGCCGCGAGTTCGAAGACCTGTACCAGCTCGCCGAGCTCCTGATCGAGTGGGACGAGCGCCTCACGCTCTGGCGCGTGCACCACTACAAGCTCGTCGAGCGCATCATCGGCGACTCGGTCGTCGGGACGCAGGGAACGCCGGTCGAGGTGCTGGGCAACCTCGTCCACAAGAGCCGCTACCCCGAGCTCTGGCGCGCGAGAAACGAGCTCACCGCGCTCTCGCAGGCGGAGGACTAGGCCAGCAGGTCGCGGTGGCGCGCGAGGGCGGCGACGACCGCCTCGACGTCCTCGCCCGTGTTGTAGCCGTGGAACGAGACGCGGAGGTTGCCTGCCCGCGACGACGTCACGATGCCGTCGTCTTGGAGGGCGGCGACGAGCGCGTACTCGTCCGTCGAGGCGATGGCGACCAGCGGGCCCTTGCGCTCCGGCTCGCGCGGCGTGACGACGCGGCCCCCGAGGTCGTCGACGCCCTCCGCGAGCTGGTCGGTCAGGCCGTGGATGTGCTCGTGCGCCTCGGCGACGCCGATCTCCTTGACCAGCTCGATGCCGGCGATCCCGGCGTAGATGCTCGGGATCGGCGGCGTGCCGTGCTCGAAGCGGCGGGCTGTCGGGGACGGCGAGTAGTCGTAGATGTCCATCTGGAAGATGTCCTCGTCGGCGAACCAGCCGGTGCTCGTCGGCCGGACGCGCTCGACGAGGTCGCTGCGGCAGTAGAGGAACGCGAGGCCGGCCGAGCCGAGCAGGTACTTGACCGTGCCCGCGGCGAGGAAGTCGACGCCGAGGGCGCGGACGTCGATCGGGATCGCGCCCGCGGCCTGGTAGGCGTCCACGAGGACGAGCGCGCCGCGCTCGTGCGCGATCCGCGTGACCCCCTCGACGTCGATCCGGCTGCCGTTGCGGTAGCAGGTGTGCGTCACGGCGACGAGGGCCGTCTCCTCGTCGATCGCCTCCTCGAAGCGCCCGAGCGGGATGGTCGATTCCTCGTCCTGCGGGACGTGCACGACCTGCCGGCCGCGCTGCTCCTGGGCGTGCGCGATCTGGCCGACCGTCGGGAACTCGAAGTCGGAGATGACGATCTTCGTGCGCGGCTCGTCGAAGCGAAGGCCGGACATGAGGGCGCTCACGCCCGCGGAGAGCGAGGTCGTGACCGCCACCTCGTCGGCGTCGGCCCCGATCAGGCCGGCGAAGGCGTCGCGGACGGTCTCGGCCCGCTCGACCCAGTACTCCCAGGGCGCGCCCTTCTCGTCCCAGTCGTGGAGGTAGGCCTCGTAGGCCGCGCGCACCGAGTCCGAGAGGGCACCCTGCGAGCAGCTGTTCACGTACACGAGCCGCTCGAGGATCGGGAAGCGGTGGCGGATCCGGGCGGGCAGCGCCTCGGTGGCGACCCTAGCGGCCAAGGTAGGCCTTCTTGAGGTCCTCGTGGGCAAGGAGCGCGTCGGCGCGGTCGGCCAGGACGACGTTCCCGGTCTGGAGGACGTACCCGCGGTCGGCGATCCCGAGGGAGACGTTCGCGTTCTGCTCGACGACGAGGATGGCGACTCCTGTCTCGTGTACCTGCTTGATGATCTCGAAGTTCTTCTCCACGAGGATAGGCGCCAGGCCCATCGACGGCTCGTCCATGAGCAGCAGGCGCGGCCGCGACATGAGCGCACGGCCCATCGCCAGCATCTGCTGCTCGCCGCCGGAGAGCGTCCCGGCGAGCTGCGAGCGGCGCTCGTAGAGGAGCGGGAAGAGCTCGTAGACGCGCTCGTAGTCGGCCTTGAGGTCGTCCTTGCGCAGGTAGGCGCCCATCTCGAGGTTCTCGAGCACGCTCATGGGCGCGAAGACGCGGCGGTTCTCGGGCACGATCGCCATGCCGCACCCGACCCGGTAGCTCGTCGAGCGGTCGGTCACGTCCTCCCCGGCGAACTCGACCCGTCCGCTGCGGGGCCTGACGATGCCGAGGATCGTCTTCAGCGTCGTCGACTTCCCCGACGCGTTGCCGCCGAGCAGGCAGACGAGCTCGCCCGGCTGCACCTCGAGGGAGACGCCCTGGAGGATGTGGATCTGCCCGTAGTAGGTGTTGACGTCGTCGACGCGGAGGAGCGGCTGGGAGTCGTTCACTCGCCGGCCTCCTCTGCCTCGTCCCGCACGGCCTTGGCGCCGAGGTAGGCCTCGATCACGCGCTCGTCGGTCGCCACCTGCTCAAAGCTTCCCTCGGCGATCTTGACCCCGTGGTCGAGCGCGACGACGCGGTCGGAGATGCCCTCGACGACGTGCATGTCGTGCTCGATCACGAGGATCGTGTACCCGCCCTCGGTGCGGAGGCGTGCGATTAGATCCGTGATCTCGTGCGTCTCGACGGGATTCATGCCGGCCGCGGGCTCGTCGAGCAGCAGCATGCGCGGGCCGGTCCCGGTGGCCCTGGCGATCTCGAGTCGCCGCCGGTTGGCGTACGAGAGGCTGTAGGCCGGCTGCTCCATCCGGTAGCCGACCAGCCGCTTGCCGAAGAACGCGAGACGCTCCTCGGCCAGCTTCTCGACCTCCTTCTCCTCGCGCCGCGAGCCCGGTGTGCGGAGCGCGGACTGCCACCAGCGCGCCTTCGTCTTCCCGTAGGTCGCCGCCATGACGTTCTCCTTCACCGTCATGTTCAGAAAGAGCCGGAGCGTCTGGAACGTGCGGGCGATCCCGAGGTTCGCGATCTTGTGCGGCTCCATCCCGACGATGCTCTGGCCGCCGAAGACGATGTCGCCGTCGTCGGGCCGGTAGATGCCCGTGACGAGGTTGAAGAGCGTCGTCTTGCCGGCGCCGTTCGGGCCGATCACGCTCACGATCTCGCCCTCGTCGACGGTCAGGTCGAGGTGCCCGATCACCTGGAGGCCGCCGAACCCCTTGCTGACTTCCTTGAGCTCGAGGAGCGCGGCCATCAGATCGGGTTCTCCACGCGCGGCGTCCCCAGGAGGCCCTGCGGGCGCTTCGTCATCATGGCGACGAGGATGGCACCGAAGAGCAGCTGGCGGGTGACGCTCGGCTCGGCGACGAGGCGGTTCTCCCAGACGAACGCAGCCAGGTAGATCGTCGGGATCAGAAGGAGCATGCGGGACTCCCCGCGCAGCTGGGTCAGGATCAGGACCGCGGCGACGAGGAAGACGAACGCGAAGTTCACCAGCGTCTCGTGGTCGTCGACGACGAGCACCCAGGAGTCCAGGAGGCCTCCGAGGCCGCCGTCCTCGACTCCCACCACGACGTCGGGCCAGATGAGCGCGACGATCTCGTGGGCCGCGAAGCCGAAGACGATGACGGCGGCGACGATCCCTGCGACGCGCTTCCACGGGCGCACGACGATCAGCAGAGACGCGATCAGGACGCCGTAGAACAGGTACCTCGCGTTCTCAGGGGTGCGCAGGATCTCTGGCACCGCGGCGATGATGATCGCCCCGAGCACGGCGCCCGAGATCGAGCCGGCGCCGCCGAGGATGAGAGCGGCGTAGATCATGATCAGGAGCGCCACCTCGAAGTTCTGCGGGAAGACGCCCGTCTGCACGGCTGCGAACACCGAGCCGGTCAGTCCCGCGACCGCGGCGCCCATCGCGAAGGCGAGCAGCTTCAGCCGGTTGACCGGCGTGGTCATCAGCTCCGCGGCCAGGGGGTCCTCGCGGGAGGCGCGCCAGCCGCGGCCGGTCCGCGACTCGTTGATGTAGTAGAGCCCGACAACGACCACCGCGAAGATGGCGAGCAGCAGGAAGTAGTAGTCCCGCGTCTGCTCGAAGTCGATCGTGAAGATCCGCATGTCGTCGATGCCCGGGATGCCGTTGGGGCCGCCGGTCACGTCGAGCGGCTCGTCCCGCCACGGCGGTGTGAGCCGGTCGAGGTTGAGCATCAGCTCGACGAAGATCTGGGCGAAGAAGAGCGTCGTGATGGCGAGGTAGTCGCCGACGAGCCGCCAGGACGGCAGCCCGAGAAGGAGGCCCAGCCCCGCCGAAGCCGTGATCACGATCGGGATCACGAGCTCCGTCGGCAGGTGGACGTCGAATTGGCTCGACGAGAGCCACGCGTACATGTAGGCGCCGAAGCCGTAGAAGGCGACGTAGCCCAGGTCGAGGAGGCCGGCCCAGCCGACGACGATGTTGAGGCCGAGCGCGAGCAGGGCGAACAGGAGCACATTGACGCCGACGCGGATCAGGAAGTCCGAGTCGGCGACGGTCGGGAAGAACGGAAAGATCGCGCAGATCGCGAGGAACGCGAAGAAGCGCGGCCCCGGCCCGACCCTGTCGAAGGCTTTGCGCGCCGGCCCGGTGAAGCCCGTGTAGTACTCGCTGCGGAGCTCCTGCTGCTCGACCCAGTCGTCGCTGCCGATGCGGGACATCGCTCCCTCAGACCTTCTTCAGCACCGGCGAGCCGAGCAGCCCGGTCGGGCGGACGAGGAGGATGACGATGAGGATCCCGAAGACGATCAGGTTCTGGAACGTCGACGAGATGTAGCCGGTCGAGAACGACTCGGCGAGCCCGATGATGAGCCCGCCGAGCATGGCGCCGGGGATGTTCCCGATGCCGCCGATGACCGCGGCAGTGAAGCCCTTGAGCCCGGCCGTGAAGCCCATGAGGTGGAAGACGCGCTCGAAGACGAGCCCGAACATGACGCCGGCGGCGCCCGCGAGCGCCGACCCGATGAAGAACGTGGCCACGATGACCTTGTCGGGGTCGATCCCCATCATGGCCGCGGCCTCGCGGTCGTAGGAGACGGCGCGCATCGCCTTGCCGAGCCGAGTTCGGCTGACGAGCAGCGTCAGGGCGATCATGAGCCCGATCGTCGAGACGATCACGAGGATGCGCGTGAGCGAGATGTGGAGCGGACCGGCGTCGATTCGGCCGGTCGTGTCGATCGGGATCAGCTGCGGCGTGTCATAGGTGCGGAACTGCGCGGTGAAGAGCAGGAGCGCGCTCGCCTGGAGAAAGAAGGAGACGCCGATCGCGCTGATCAGCGGGGCGATGCGGGGGGCGTTGCGAAGCGGTCGGTAGGCGTAGCGCTCGATGACGACGCCCAGCAGGCCCGCCCCGAGCATGGCCGCCAGGAACATGATCACGAGCAGGGGAGCGACGGGGATGGACGGCGACGACGCGCCGCCGAGCGCGCTCAGGACGAAGTACCCGATGAACGCGCCGAACATGTAGACCTCGCCGTGGGCGAAGTTGAGGAGCTTCAGGATCCCGTAGACCATCGAGTAGCCCAGCGCGATGAGGGCGTAGACGCTCCCCAGCGTCAGGCCGTTCACCAGCTGCTGAACGAAGAAGTCGACGTCCATCGAGACCTCGTAGCCCGGTCAGCAGTGCGGCCCCGGTGTGGGGCCGCACTGCTGCTCCGGATTCAGCTATTCGATGAGCTGGTAGCTCCCGTCGTCCTGCACCTGGAAGATGAAGAACGTCGCGTCGTTGATGTCGCCGTTCTCGGTGAACGAGATCGGCTGACCCAGGATCGAGTCGGGCAGATCGGTCTGGTCCATCTGCTCGAGGACCGCCTCGCGGGTCGGCTCCTCGCCGCCCTCGCAGACCGCCGTGGCCGCCTCCATCACGACGGTGGTCGCCGCGAAGGTGGGCGGTCCGAAGGTGCCGAAGTCGCCGTACTCGTCCTCGAACGCGGCCACCATGTCCTGGATGGCCGGATCGTCGAGGCCGGTGATGTCCGGCGCGAACGACGACACGTACGAGCCTGCGACCTTGAAGTCGTCCGGCGAGAAGAGGCCGTCGGACCCGAAGATCGGGACGTCCTTGCCCTGCTCGGCGAGCTGGTTCCCGAAGAGCTGGGCGTTGGCCGCCACCTGCCAGGGCAGGAAGATCACGTCCGTGTCGTCGGCGACTGCCGAGACCAGCGACGAGAAGTCCGTCTGGTCCTGGCTGACCGACTCACGGGTGACCGTCGCGCCGCCGTCCTCGAGCGC
>DASSCF010000058.1:0-30720 GCA_035698025.1 Gaiellaceae bacterium | reverse complement strand
CTGCCGGCAGCCGTTCGAGCAGTTCAAGACGATCTAGAGAGTTTCTCTAAGCAGGTCTCATGTTCGCAACGGCGCGGCCGAGGGCCAAGACGCTTTCCCGCCAGCCGTGCCGACCGCGGAGGATGGGACGATCACGATCTTCAGTCTCTCCCTGGAGGCGATGAACCTCTTCTGGGAGAGTGGCGAGACCAACCCGACCTATGTCGAGCTCACGGACAGCGCCGTGCTCTCCACCGCTGCAGCCGGAGATTCGTACGAGCTCGACATCCAGGCCCCGACGATGGGCGTCATCTCACTCGACCTCTCGACCGTCCATCGGGCAGGCGATTGCTATGTCCAGGCCCAGGGGCTGCGAACGGCCTAGGGCAGACAGCCACTGTTTCGTCGAACCTAGTCAGGAGTAGGCCCCGCTCCAATCGGCGGGGCCTACTCCAGTCACCGCGAGCTACGGGGCTGCCTTGCCCTTGGGCTTCACGATCCAGAGACCGCTGCCCATGTCGCTGGCGAAGATCAGGCCGTCGGGCCTGATCGCCACGCCCCAGACCGACGGGTACGGCCAGGACGACTCTCCCGTGGGAACGAACTGGCCGACCATCCTCGGGTCACGCGGCCGCTTCCGGTCGAGCGGCCCGAGGTCGAGCGCGACGATCCCGTTCGAGTACCACGAGCTGTAGGCCCTGTCGCCCCGCACCTCCGTGTTGTGGATGCTCCACTCCCCGAGGGGCACCGGAAGCGCGCTGACGTTGGGCGCGTCGTCGAGCTTGGCCACCTGTTTCCCCGACCGGGCGTCGTAGACGCGGAGGTAGCCCCAAGAAGGCTCGCGCGCCTTGATCGTCGCATGGCCGGACTCGACCATCCCCTGCGCCGTCTCGTGATCCGTGAAGAGCACGAAGATGTCGATCGGGGCTGCGTCGAACCACTGCGGGGTCGTGTTCTCGGCGACAAAGTCGTGCACGACCGCCATCGCGCCGGCAGCCGCCGCGGCGGCCTCCTGCTCCTGCTGCAGGCACTCCGGCTCGTCGCCGCTCGCGTCGAAGAACGGGAACGGCGTGTAGACGACCGCGATCTTCCCAGCCGTGCCTGCCGGGTAGTCCGAGACGGCACAGCCCTGGTTCGCCGCCACGACGACGCGGCCCGAGATGCGATGCTTGCGCTCGAGCCAGATCGGCGGGCTGGCGGGACCTTCGTTGGCCAGGCCGCTTCGTCGCTTGCCGAAGTGGATCTCGGCCGGCGTCTTCGGGGAGAAGTCCTCGTCGTTCTGGAGGATCAGCTTCCGCCCGCGGTCCGTCCGGTACGGCGTCATCGAGTGGGCATCGCCGTCCTCCCACTCCTCGAACGTCGTCCGCGTCAGGAGCACCGGGTCGGTCACGTCACTGATATCGAACGTGAGCACGCCCAGGTCCCAGTAGGACACGTATGCCTTGCGGCCGTCGGCGCTCGCCCGGGCGCTGTGCGCGAACGAGGCGCCGAAGTCGCCCTGGCCCCAGAACGGGCCGGGCGTGAAGCCGTTCATCCCCGCACCCCAGCTCGCCGTCATGACCGGCAGGCTCGGGTTGGTGACGTCGACGATCATGAAGTCGCCGTGGCCTGCGGGATCGAACCACTCGCTGAACGGGTGGGCCAGAAGGGCGTAGACCCGGCCGCCGCGCTGGAACAGGTCGAGCTCGTGGACCCCGCCGTCGCCGTGCCCGACGCCGAACTCCGTGATGAACACCGGCGCGTACGGATTCGTGACGTTCCAGAGCTGCAAGCCGAACTCCTGTGTATCCAGCGCAGGATCGTCGCCGCAGCGCTGGATGCCGACGCCCATCAGGTCGCCCGAGAAAAACGGCGTCGAGACGCGGCGGACGACCATGTCCTCCGCACTCGTGCCGGTTCGCGCCGCCAGCGTGCCAATGAGCTGCGGGCTCGACACGTTGCTGACGTCCAGGATCTTGACGCCTCGCCCGTTGCACGGATCACGCCAGGTCCCCACATAGGCGAAGTTCCCGTGCACCCAGACGTCGCCGTTCGACTCGCTGAGGCCGAGATCGTGATGCCCGAGCACGCGGAAGTTCTTCGTGCGAGGAACGTCGCCCGTCCCACCGCCGGAGCCTCCGCCGTTGTGCCGAGCCTCGAGCTTCGCCTTTACCAGCTCGTCGCCGGACGGTGCGGCCGCTAGAGCCGCCGGCGCCACTGCCAGGAGTGCGCCGCAAAGGGCGGCCAATGCCCACTTCCTGAGCATGGAGCCCCTCCTTCCTCCCCCAAGTGACAGAAGCCGCAATGAAACAGCCCGTGCTGCCCCTTTGCAAGACCGCCGGCCACGTTTCCAGATTCAGGATGGGCCGGTATACACTCGCCGCATGCCGTCCGTCCTCCGCCTCGGGGTCCTGCTCGACATGGCTGCGCTGCTCCAGACGGGATCCGGAGGGACGACGACAATGGCTCGCTCGACGGCGAGTCGATCACCATCTTCCCTCTCGCAGCCACGCTGATGGCCTGCGATGACCACAAATCGGCAGCGGGGGCCGCCTACCTGCCCGCGCTCGAATCGGCGGACTCCTGGGCGATCGATGGCGGGGAGCTTGTTCTCTCGTCGGGCGGCGAGGAATCCCTCCGGTTCGGCGCCGCCTGAGTCGATGTCGACCCCGCCCGGCAGGAGCTCGACCAACTGGCTGATCCTGACCGGCGTGCTCGGCGTGGCGGTCGTCGGGTTGGCGATCTGGGTGCTCGTCCTCCAACTCGACGGCGAGGACGGCGACGACGAGGTCGAGGACGCGAGCGCAGCACAGATTCAGCAGCTCGAGGAGGAGAACGCCGCGCTGCGGGAGGAGAACGCAGAGCTCTCCGACCAGGCATCCGGCTTCGAGCAGCAGATCGACGAGCTCCGCCAGTCGCTCGACGACCTTCAGGGCGCGGCCGAGGAGGGCGCGGCCGGCGCCCAGGAGGCTCTCGACGCGGCACGCGCGCAGTACGAGGCCCTCGCCGACGAGCTCGGCGCGAAAGGGGAGAGCCTGGCCCAGAGCCAGGCGGAGCTCGAGCGGTTGAGAGCGGAGGCTGAGGCGGCGATCGCCGAGGCCGAGGATGCGGCATCCACGGCGGCCGAGCGGGCAGCGGCGCAACAGGCGCGCGCCGAGCTCGCCGAGGCCTGTCTCGCGAGCGTCGCCGACGTCTTGCGCCGCTTCTATGCCAGCGAGGACCTCGAGGAGCTGGCCGGGGCGATCGAGCGGACGACCGAGGAGCTCGAGCAGGTCGCCGGCGAGTGCGAACAGTCCGACTAGGGACGGATCGGCAAGGCGGTGGCGGTGTCCCGCGCACGCGTGAGAATGGGCGCATCCGCGCCCGGAGCCTTCTCCCAGCACTCCTGACCGCGGCGCTCGTCGCCGCGGCGCCCGCCGGCGCCGACCTCCAGGACGAGATCGAGCTGGCGGAGCGCTACGCGCCGGTCGTCCGCCTCGTCGAGCAGCTCGAGGAGTGCGGGCCCGGCGAGCCGTACGAGCCGCTGAACGTCGACCTCCTCTTCGACGAGCCGACGGTCGCGCTGCGCGGGCCGTGGGGCGGCGGCGACCTCGTCGAGATCGGGCCGACGGCCGACGACCTCGCCGGCGGCCTCTACGAGTACCACCTCGACTTCCCCGGAGACGCGCTCAACCCGGGCTGCGACTACGAGCGCTGGGCGCGGCGGTTGAGCGAGGGCGAGGCGCCCGCCGTCTACGCCCACGTGATCGACGACCCCGGCCACCCGGGAGACCTCGCGCTCCAGTACTGGCTCTTCTACGCCTACAACGACTGGAACAACCTTCACGAGGGCGACTGGGAGATGATCCAGCTCGTCTTCGACGCCGACGACGCGGCTGCGGCGCTCGAGGGGGAGCCGACGAAGGTCGGCTACAGCCAGCACGAGGGCGCCGAGCAGGCGGACTGGGGCGAGGACAAGCTCGAGCTCGTCGACGGGACGCACCCCGTGGTCCACCCGGCCGCGGGCTCCCACGCGAACTTTTTCGAGGAAGGGCTCTACCTCGGCCGCTCCGCCGAGCAGGGAGTCGGGTGCGACGACACCACAGGGCCGACCGTCGACCTCCGGCCGACGGTGATCACGATTCCGACCGATCTTGCCGACGCGCGCGACGCCTACCCGTGGATCGATTTCCAGGGCCGCTGGGGCGAGCTCCAGCGCGCCTTCTTCAACGGCCCGACCGGCCCGAATCTGAAGACGCAGTGGACCGAGCCGATCACGTGGACCGAGGGCTGGCGCGACCGGAGCTACGCGGTCCCCGCCGGCGGCGCGCTCGGCACGGGCGCGACGGACTTCTTCTGCGACGCGATCGCCGGCGGCTCGAGGGCCCTCCAGAAGACGCTCGACAACCCGCCGCTCGTCCTGGGAATCCTGGCCGCGCTGATCGTGCTCGTCGTCTTCGCCCTCTCCAAGGCGACGTGGACGCCGACGGCCCCTCTGAAGCTGGCGCGGCGACGCGCCTGGGGCCAGATCCTCGCCGCGTCCTTCCGGATGTACCGGAGGCGCCCCGGCCTCTTCCTCGGGATCGGGCTTCTCATGCTCCCGATCGCGATCGTCGTCACCGTGATTCAGGCGGTGATCCTGCGAACCTCAGGGTTCGCCGGCATCGACGCGGACGGCGAGAGCGGGGGCGTGCTCGTGCTCCTCGTCGTGGCGCTCTTGACGACCCTGACGCTCGCCGGCGCCGGCTTCGTCCACGCAGCGGTCGCCCGGGCGCTCGTGGAGCTCGACGGGGATCGCCCGGTCGGGCCTGTCGGCGCGTACGCGCTGGCGCTGGACAGCGTCCGGCCGCTGCTCGGCGCTCTCGCCATCGCGGTCGTCGTCATCACGGTGCTCGTCGGCTCGGTGTTCCTCATCCCGATCGCGATCTGGCTCGCGGTTCGCTGGGCGCTCATCGCCCAGGTCGTCGAGCTCGAGCGGGTCACCACCGTGGGAGCCCTCAGGCGAAGCGGCCGCCTCGTGCGTCACAACTGGCTCAAGGTGGCCACGATCGCGATCGTGGGCGGCGGGCTGGCCCTCGCGGCCGGCCCGGTGCTCGGCGCGCTGTTGATCCTGGTGACGAGCGCCCCCTTCGCGTTCGTCAACGTGATCGCGGGGCTCGTCTACGTCGTGGCGATGCCCTTCGTCGCGCTCGCAACGTCGTACGCCTACTTCGACGCGCGCGTGCGCGAGGAGCTGGCGGAGCACAAGCCGGACGTGCTCCCGGCCGAGATCGAGCCCGCCTGAGGACTGGTCAGCGCCAATCGGGGTGCCAGTCCCACGTGGTGTTGTCCGTGAGCTGGACGACGTCCGAGCCGTCCTCACCCATGACGTAGATCTCGTAGTTCTCCCAGGGGGCGTCCACGCCACCCTCGACGTCGCGGAGGCCGGCAAACGCGATCCTCGTGCCGTCGGGCGACCAACTCGGAGACTGATCGTCGCCCGGGTCGTCTGTCAGGCGCCTCTGCTCCGAGCCGTCTGCGTTCATCACGTAGATCTCGCCGTTGTGGCCCCAGCAGTCGTGGAAGAAGCACTGCCCGTTGCGATCGCGGTCGCTCGTGAAAGCGATCCTCGCTCCGTCGGGAGACCAGGCCAGGCCGCCGTCTCTGCCGCCGGAGTCGACGAGCAGGCGCCGATCGCTCCCATCGGCGTCGGCGACCCAGATTTCGCAGTCGAGCGTGCGCTCCTCGGAGCGGCAACGGGTGAACGCGACCTGCGAGCCGTCGGGTGAGAAGGCTCCCGATCCATAACCGTCGATCTCGAGAACCGTTTCCGCACCGGTGCCGTCGGCGCGCATGAGCGCAAGCTCGAACCCGTCCTCACCCGGCACGAGCCGACGGGCGAAGAGGATCGACTCACCGTCCGGGGACCAGACAGGCTCCCCTTCGAGCTCCATGTTCTCCGTGAGTCGGGTCTGGGCGCCTCCATCCGACTCCATCACGTAGATCTCGGAGTCGTCGGAACCGTCGCCACTGTGGTCGCGCGTGCTCGCGAAGACGATGCGGGCGCCGTCCGGAGACCACGCCGGAACCTGGTCGTCAGCCTCTCGAGTGCCATCGCCTTCGTTCCGCGTGAGCTGCCGAACGTCGCTGCCGTCCGGCTTCATCGCGTAGATCTCGAAATCGCCGTCCCGGCTGCTCGCGAAGACGATCTCGCCGCCCGTCGAATCGCCGGACGCTCGCTCGCCACCGCAGGCTGCGATCGGGACAACGGCTGCAAGCACGCCGAACACGAGCGGCACACGCAGTTCACGGACCTTCACTGAGGCTCGTTTCGTCATACAGCGTGGTGTCGCGAACCTGGCGCGCGACTACACCTGAGACCAGGAGAACGCTCTGAAAAACGGCCAGGAACGCCAACGAGGCCGAGACCGACCACTCACTGCCGGCCGGAGTGCCGGCCGGCAGGGCCATGAGTGCCGGGACGAACGGGAGCAGGAGCGCCCAGTAGCTCCCGATGGCGAACCCGAACAGCGGATGGGCGAGAGCTGCGGCTGCGAGCAGCAGGAGACCAAATCGGCCGGCGGATCCGGCCGGGGAAACGATGAGCGCCACGTCGACCCCGAGGTACACGGCGACCCAGCCATATCTCATGCTTGCTATATAGCAGAAAGGCGATAGCCAGTAAAGGCCCTTGCTACTGCAGGAGAACGCCGCCCAAGCCTCCCCCAGAAGGGTGACGAAAGATCCCCCTTTTTCGCATTGACGGCATACGGCGCTCATACGAACCGCTGCCCTTCTCCATCCGTTGGGCGCCGATGGTGAGTGTGCAAGCAGTCACTCCCCCGAAACGAAAAGGACACCGACATGCGCAGGATCAGGCTCCATACCTCCAAGAAGATCGCCCTCACGGCAGCCGCCGTCAGCGCGGTCTCCATCGCGGCGGCCGGCGGCACATACGCCAACTTCACGGCCACCCCGGTGACGATCTCCAACAACGCCTTTGCGGCCGGCACGCTCGAGATGGACCGCTCGGGCTCGGGCGCAGTCTTCTCCGCCGCCAGCATGGCGATCGGCGACGACACGACCGGCTCGGTCACGATCACCAACAGCGGCTCGCTCGCGGGCGCGTACTCCCTCGCCGGCTCCGCGAGCGGCGACCTCGCCCCCAAGCTCGAGCTCGAGATCTACAAGGACAACGACGGCCAGGCCGGCTCCAAGATCTACGACGGCGCCCTCAACGGCCTCAGCTCGGTCGACCTCGGCACCTTCGCCGCCGACGGCGGCAGCCACACCTTCTACTTCCACGTCTCCCTTCCCACGACCGGGTCGGACGCAGGCGACAACGCCCTCCAGGGCAAGTCGGCCTCCGCCAGCTTCACCTGGTCGGCGACCCAGGCGTAAGCGCGTTAACCCCGGAGTAAGACGGCAAATGCAGATGCGACTCACGTCGGTGCTCAAGAGGACCGTCGGCCCCATCGCAGGGCTGGCCGTCCTCGCGACCTTCGCCTACCTGGCCCTGTTCCTCGCCGGGTACCGGCCGGTCGTCGTCTACTCCGGCTCAATGGAGCCCGGGCTTCCCGTCGGGACGCTCGCCTTTGTCGAGAGCGTCCCCGCGGAGACCGTCCGCGTCGGCGACGTCATCACGTTCGGCGACCCGCACCAGCCCGGCCGCCTCGTCACTCACCGCGTCGTCGAGACGGCGGAGACGGACGAGGGCGAGCTCGCCTTTCGCACGAAGGGCGACGCCAACCTCAACCGGGATCCCTGGGCGATCGCCCTCCCGGACGAGGCGGGCCGCCTCGCCTTCGACGTCCCGTACGTCGGCTACGCGCTCTGGTACGCGAAGACGCGCGAGGTCCGACTCGGCCTGATCCTGCTCGTGTCGGGCCTCGTGCTCACCTTCCTCCTCCAGGCCATCTGGCGCCGGCCCGATACGCCTGTCGAGGCTCCTGCCAAGTGAGAACCCGCTCGCTCCTCAGCGCGTCGATCGTCGCCCTCGCGGCCGTGCTGGCCGTCGGGGGCTTGACGCGCATGACGTCCGCGTCCTTCACGGACGACCTGACGACCGGTGGCAACTCCTTCACGGTCGACAGACTCTCGAACCACTTCGCAGTCACCCCCGGCAGCAGCGCGACCGGCAACGTCGACTCGCTTGCGATCAACCTCGGCTTCGTCGCCTCGCCCCAGACCGTCACCAACGTCTTCACCGTCCGGAACGTGAGCTCCGTGAGCCGCACGGCGACGCTCGAGGTCCTCGGCCCGGGACAGCTCTCCTCCGCCACGTTCGCGCAGTCCGGAAGCTCGAGCGTCACGCTCGTTCCGGGCGCTTCCAGCGCGGTGTCACTCACGACCTCCTCCACCACGGCGGGCCGCGGCACGGGCAACGTCCGGCTCAAGCTCGGCAACTCGACCTGGCTCTACCGCGACTACTCGGTCACGCTCGACAACGCGCCGGCCGCTCCGGCCAGCCTGACGGCAACAGCCATCGCAGCGGCGGACATCCGCATCGACTGGCCGGCCTCCACGACGACGAACGTCGCGGGCTACAACGTGTATCGCTCGACCGGCGGCAGCTGGACGAAGCGCAACACCTCGCTCGTCACCGGCACGAGCTGGACGGACACGTCTCCGACGAGCGGGACTCAGTACTCCTACCGTGTCCGCGCGGTTTCGAGCGGGACGCCCTCCTTCGAGAGCGTCGACAGCCCGACCGCGACGGCTCGCGCCGACTCGACCGCCCCGACGCGGCCGTCGGCCGTGCTCTTGGCCAACGGCGGCGGCCAGGGCAACGCCTACATCAACCTCGCCAACCGCGCGTCGGTTTCGGTCACCGTGACCCTCCCGGCGACGTCGATCGCGTCGGATTTCGTCAACGTCACGATCTCCCGAAACGGCGTCTCCGTCACGAAGAACGTGGCCGCCCCGAACGGCGCCGGCCAGGTGACGATCACGGGCATCGACACGACGTCCGTGCCCGACGGGTCGGTCACCATCGCTGCGACCACCTCCGATGCGGCGGGCAACACCTCTTCGACACGGTCGATCACGGTCACCAAGGACACGGCCGCGCCGAACGCGCCCACGGCGACCTACGAGGACCGCGACAATCTGAGCGACCGCATCAACGGGACCTGCGAGGCGAGCGCCACGATCACGGCCACGCGGACCGTGCCCTCCGCGGCCGGCCCCTACACGGCGACCGCGACGACCAGCGGCACCTACACGGTCACAGTGGCGCGCGTCGACGGCCAGACCTGGGCACCGATCACCGTCACCTACCTCGTGACGGCGACGGACGCGGCCGGGAACACGAGCGCGGCGACCACGCTGACGTACAACGTCACGCGCTAGCGACCCAGCGGCCGGAAACTAGACTCTGCGCACGATGACCCGCGTCGTCCTGGCTCTGCTGTGCGCCTGCCTCGTCCTCGCATCCTGCGGGGGAGACGAGGACGAGGGCTCGGACGAGTTCCTCCAGCAGGCGAACGCGATCTGCGCGAACTACGGCCCGAAGATCGCAGCCATTTCGCCGCCGTTCGAGGACATCGACGAGTGGGGCGCCGTCGGGGCCGACATCGGTGACCAGCTCGAGGCGTCCGTCAACGAGCTGCGCCTCCTGAACCCGTCGGACGAGCTCGCGGAGCAGTACTCCGAATGGGTGGCCCTCCGCGCCGACCTGCTGACCGAGATGCGCGGCGTCCAGGACGCCGGCAACATCCACGACGAGGCCGGCGTCGAGGCCGGGCTGGCTTCGATCACGGAGCTCCAGACGCAGGCCGACGAGCTCGCCGAAAAGCTCGGGCTGACCGACTGCTCGCCGACCGGCATCACCGTCGAGTCGCCCTAACGGCCGGTGAAGCGCGGCTCGCGCTTCTCGAGGAAGGCCGCTACGCCCTCCGCGAAGTCCTCGGTGCGGGTCGCAGCAACCTGAAGCTGCGCCTCGAGCTCGAGCTGGTCCTCGAGCCGGGTGGTCGGGGCACGCTGGAAGAGGCGCTTCGTCATCGCGATCGCCCGCGTGGGCAGCGCGGCCAGCTCGGCCGCACGCTCCTGCGTCCTCGCCACCACGGTGTCCGTGTCCACGACCTCGGAGACGAGCCCCCACGCCAACGCTTCCTGCGCATCGATCTTGCGCCCGGAGCACATCCACTCGAACGCCCGCGTGTAGCCGAGCAGCTGCGGGACGAGCCACGACCCGCCGGTATCCGGGACGAGGCCGACGGTGATGAACGCGGGGACGAAAGCCGCCTTGTCGGCCGCGATACGGAGATCGCAGGCGCAGGCGAGCGAGAGGCCCGCGCCCGCGGCGGAGCCGTTGACCGCTGCGAGCACCGGCTTCTCAAGCCCCTGCAGGCCGAGCACGTGCCGGTTCCAGCGCTCGCGCAGGAGCCCCGCAACGTCCCGGTCGCCTCCGCTCAGCTCGGTGAGATCCTGGCCGACGCAAAACCCGCGCCCTGAGCCGGTGAGGACGACGGCCCGCACCTCCGGGTCGGCCGCTTCCTTCAGCGCCCCGGAGAACGCCTTGTGCTGGGCCGCGTCGAAGGCGTTCAGCTTGTCCGGGCGGTTCAGCACGATCGTCAGGACCGCGCCGTCGCGTGTCGTCTCGACCTCAGCCATGCCGCTCCTCGGTAGACCTGGACGTGTTCGGTAGCGTGGAACCGATGGCCGATCTTACGTTCATCGATGCGCTCCTCGGGCCGGAGCAGCCGGCGGCCGAAGGCGGGAACCGGGACGCGGAAGCGCTCGACGCCTACTCGCACGCCGTCGTCACCGTCGCCGAGAAGCTCTCGCCGTCCGTCGCGAACCTCCGGGTGGCGCGGCGCGTCCGCGGCGGACGATTGGCGACCGGCGGCGGCAGCGGCGTCGTGATCACGCCCGACGGCTTCATGCTCACGTCCGCCCATGTCGTCGCGGGCACGGACGGCACGGTGGACGCGTCTTTCGTGGACGGGCGCGAGGTGCGTGCCGAGGTCGTGGGCGCCGACCCCCTCTCCGACCTCGCCGTCCTGCGCTCGGACTCCACCGGGCTCGAGCCCGCCGTCCTCGGCGACGCGGAGGTCCTGCGGGTCGGTCAGCTCGTCGTCGCCATCGGCAACCCGCACGGCTTCGCCGGCTCGGTCACCGCGGGCGTCGTCTCGGCCCTCGGGCGCTCGCTGCCCGTCAGCTCGCGCGCGGCCGGGCGCATCGTGGAGAACGTGATCCAGACCGACGCGGCGCTCAACCCCGGCAACTCCGGCGGGGCGCTCGCGGACGGCCGCGGCTGCGTCATCGGCATCAACACCGCCGTCGCAGGCGTCGGGCTCGGGCTGGCCGTGCCCATCAACGCCACGACGCGGAAGATCATCGGCGCGCTCATGCGCGACGGCCGCTTCACGCGCGCGTACATCGGCATCGCGGGCGGCTCGCGCCCCTTGCCGCCTCGTCTCGCCCGCGAGCTGGGCCGGACGACCGGCGTCGAGGTGGTCGAGGTCGTCGAGGGCAGCCCGGCCGCGAAGGCCGGCTTGCGGCGCGAGGACCTGATCGTCGCCGTGGACGAGACACCGGTGGAGGGCGTGGACGACCTCCAGCGCCTCATGACGGGCGAGCTGATCGGGGAGAGCGTTACGGCGACGGTGCTGCGGGAAGGGAACCGCATCGAGGTTCTCCTCGTCCCGGTAGAGCTCGAGGTCTAGCCGATCTCGATCCCGCGCGGCTCGGCCCGGCCGTGGCGGTCGTGCTGCGCGAGCTCGAGGACGATCTGGGCGGCAACCGCGGCGAAGAGCACGGCCAGGGCGGGCACGATTCCGATCTCGGCCCCGATCGCGCCGACGCCGAGCGCGAGCGCCGCCGTCCCGGCCCGCAGCCAGACGTCGATGTCCCCGCGGGACTGCGTCGTCACGAGATGGAGTACTGCCACCGCGCCCATGAAGAGCGCGACGCCGACACCGATGATCCACGACACCTCGTCCGTGAGACCGGTCTCCTGCGTCGCTTTGATCGCGAGCTTCACACCGGCGCCGAGCGCGGCGAGACCGAGCAGGAGCGGCAGGTGCGCGTACAGGTACGTCTGGCCGGCGGCGATCGTCCGCTTGACGATCGAGGAATCGACGTAGTCGAAATAGAGCCACCAAAGCGCACCGGCGAGCGCGAATCCGAGAGCGGCGGCGGCCCCGGACTCGAGGCCCCAGCTCACACTCGTCGTGCCGACGACCACCGCGAGCACGCTCTCGCCGAAGACGATGATCGTGAAGAGGCCGACGCGCTCCGGGATGTGGGAGCCGTGGATCGGGACTTTGCGGATCCGTTCGGTGCTCGCCAGCGGTGTCCCCAGGTCGATCGTCAACGCGACGGCCCAGATCCAGTAGCGGTACGGCGGCTCCACGGCCGCCGAGACGAGGAACAGCGCGATGCTCGCGCTGAAGGCGGGGATGTAGACGTTGAGCAGGGGTCGCGCCGCGGGCAGATGCCACCAGGCCCGCGCGTTCAGGAGAACGACCACCGCGCGGACGCCCGCGTACGCCAACGCGAAGCCCGCAGTGGCGCCGTGGAACGCGTCGGGGATCACCGAGGCGAGGACGGCCACGGTGAACATGCCGGCGATCATCAGGATCCGGTGCGGCGGATCGTCCGTGTCGAAGCGGTCGGCGTAGAACGTGTAGCCGACCCACGCCCACCAAACTGCGACGAACAGCCCTGCGAAGACGAGGAAGCCGTGGACGCTCGGTTCCTCGGCGAGCCCGTCGGCCAGCTGGGCGATCGCGACGACGAAGACGAGATCGAAGAAGAGCTCGAGCCAGGTCGCGTGGCGCTCGTCCCCGTCGTCCTCGAGCGTGCGGAGCCGGGGCGGGTCGTGCCAACGCGACGGTGTCGCCATGCGGGTGGGAGGGCCTAGCGACCCTTGAAGTCCGGCTTGCGCTTCTCCGTGAACGCCGTCAGCCCCTCGCGGGCGTCCTCCGACGCGAACGCGAGGTAGAGCGCCTTGCGCTCGTAGTCGAGGCCCGTCTCCAGGGGCGACTCATACGCCCGGTTGACGGACTCCTTCGCGAGCCGCTGGGCGATCGGGCCCTTCTCGGCGATCGCCCGCGCCACGGCCTTCGCCTCCTCGAGCCAGGCTTCCCTGGCCACGACGCGGGCGACGAGGCCTGCGCGCTCCGCCTCCGCGGCGGTCAGGAAGCGACCCGAGAGGATCACGTCCATCGCCTTCGCCTTGCCGATCGCGCGCGTCAGGCGCTGCGTCCCGCCCGCGCCGGGGATGATCCCGAGGCCGGTCTCCGGCTGGCCAAAGCGCGCGGTCTCCGAGGCGACGATCAGGTCGCAGGCCATGGCGAGCTCGTTGCCGCCGCCCAGGCAGAAGCCGGACACGGCCGCCACGAGCGGCGTGCGAACGTGCCGGATCGCGTCCCAGCGGTCGATGCGGCGCGCCTCGTACATGTCCATCGCACTCGCCTCGGCCATCTGGCCGATGTCCGCGCCGGCGGCGAACGCCTTCTCCGAGCCGCCGAGGACGATGCAGCGGATCGAGTCGTCGTCGTCGAGCTCGACGAGCGCGTCGACGAGCAGGCCCATGACTTCGTCGTTGAGCGCGTTCAGCGCCTCGGGCCGGTTGAGCAGGACGATCCCGACCGGCGGCTCGCGCTCGACGAGGACGACGGTCACTTCTCGCCCTCCACGAACTTCCGCACGGCCGCCTTCGGCTCCTCGGTCGCCATCGACAGCGCCAGCCAGTCGCGCGCGTGGTTGACCGTCTCGTGCCAGGCGAGGTCGCGCCAGAAGTTGAGCTGCTGCTTGGTGTAGCGCACGGTCTGCGGCAGCTTGGCCGCGAGCTTCTCGACGAGCTGGTCGACGGTCGCATCGAGCTCGGCCGCCGGGACGGATCGATTGACGAGCCCCCACTCCTCGGCCTTGCGCGCCGGGATCTCCTCGCAGAGGAGGATGATCTCCCGCGCGCGGCGCTCGCCGACCATGATCGGCAGCCACTGCGTCGCGCCCCCGGCCGGCACGGAGCCGTGTTGCGGCCCGACGTGGCGGATGTACGTGTCGTCGGCGATCACCGAGAGGTCGCAGGCCATCTGGAGCTCGTTGCCGCCGCCGACGCAGACGCCGTTGATGCGCGCGAGCGTCGGCTTGCCGATCTCGCGCAGGCGGTCATGCGCGTCCTTGAAGGCGCCGAACCACTTCCAGTACTCGTCCGGCTTGCCCAGGTAGTCGCGGCTCCAGGCCTTCAGGTCGGCGCCGACGCAGAACGCGCGCCCGGCGCCGGTGACGACGACGACGCGGATGGAGTCGTCCCAGGACGCGTCCTCGCACGCGCGCGCGATCTCCCGCAGCATGCGGAAGTCGAAGGCGTTGAGGACCTCCGGCCGGTTGAGGGTGATCGTCGCGCGCGGCGGCGCCTTCTCGTAGACGATCGCCTCGAGCCCGAGCTCGGCCGGGTCGCGCGGCGCTGGGTATTCCGGCTCGCTCATTCGACGTCGGCGAAGTGGACGTGGAACGGCACGCCCATCCCCATCGCGTCCTTGCCGGTCGCCATGAACTCCTCGGTGCGCGCGGCCGCCTTGAAGGCGTCCCGGTCGGGGAACTCCCACTCGGCGTAGTACGGGAACTTCGGCTCACCCATCGGAGCGCCGAAGACCTTGCCGTGCCGGAACGTCGCTCCCGGCACCTGCCGGCAGAGGTCGGCGTGCTGCTCGTAGCGCTCGGCGTCCGGCTCCTGCTCGTAGACCACGAAGACCCTGACCAACGTTCTCCCTTCGTCGTGCGTGACTGTCGCCCGCGAAGGATTCCCGATTCGGCGCCTACGCGCTGCGGCTGACCGCCGCCCCAGCATCGACCAGGGCGGCGGCGCCGCGTCCGCAGAGGTCGGTCAGCGGATCTGGGCTCTCCGCAAACCTTCCGTCCACGCTTGGCCGCAGGCGAACCGATTACGTCTCGGCGCCCGCAAGGGACTCCTCCAGGATCTCGAGGCCGCGCTCGAGGTCGTGGTCGGCGATGACGAGGGGAACGAGGATCCGCACGACGTTTCCGTACAGGCCGCAGCTGAGGAGGACGAGCCCGCGCTCGCGGGCGCGTGCGACCGTCGAGGCCGCCAGCTCGCCGGCCGGCGCCCTGGTCGCGCGGTCATCGACGAGCTCGAGCGCCAGCATCGGCCCCAGGCCGCGGACCTCGCCGACCGAGGGCACCCGCTCCGCGATGCCGTCGAGCGCCATGCGGATGAACTCGCCGAGCTCGCGCGCGCGGCGCTGGAACGACTCGCCTGCCACCTCGTCCAGGACGGCGACGGCCGCGGCGCACGCGACCGGGTTCCCGCCGAACGTGCCGCCCAGCCCGCCCGGGCCGACCGCGTCCATGACCTCTCCCCGCCCCGTGACGCCCGCGAGCGGAAGCCCGCCGCCGAGCGACTTGCCGGAGACGAGCAGGTCGGGCTCCACGCCGTAGTGCTCGATCGCCCACATGGGCCCCGTCCGCCCGACGCCGCTCTGCACCTCGTCGTCGACGTAGAGGATCCCGTGGCGGTCGCACACCTCACGCAGACGAGGAGGAAAGTCGCGCGGCATCGGGATGAAGCCGCCCTCGCCCTGGACGGGCTCCAGCACGACGCAGGCGACCGCCTCGGGATCGACCTCGGACTTGAAGAGGGCCTCGAGCCCCGCGATGGCGTCGTCCGTCTCGACACCGCGGTACGGGTACGGCCCGGGAGCGCGGTAGACCTCGGGCGCGAAGGGCCCGAAGCCGCGCTTGTACACGACCTTGCTGGTCATCGTCATGGTCAGGAGCGTCCGGCCGTGGAAGGCGTGGTCGAAGACGACGACGGCCGGCCGGCCGGTGGCGGCGCGTGCGATCTTGACCGCGTTCTCGACGGCCTCGGCGCCCGAGTTGAGGAGAAGGCTCTTCTGCTCGTCGCCGCGGCACGGCGAGAGCTCCGCCAGCCGCCGGCAGACGTCCAGGTAGGGCTCGTACATCCCGACCATGAAGCACTGGTGGAGGTAGCGATCGACCTGCTCGTGGATCGCCGCCACCGCCGCGGGCAGCCGATGCCCGGTGTTCTGGCAGCCGAGACCGCCCGCGAAGTCGATGTAGGCGTTGCCGTCGATGTCCTCGATGCGGGCGCCCTCGGCACGCGCGACCACAAGGGGCGGCGTCGAGACGCCCGCGGCCACGTACCTGGCGCGCGCCTTCAGGAGCTCGTCGGTCGCGCTGCGCTCCTGGGTCGCCATCGACCGAGTCTACTCACGGCCTTACGAGATCACCTTGGCCCGCGCGTCCCAATCGCGGGCGTTATCCTCGCCGCCGTGTCCGCGACGTCCGTTGCGGTGGTCTTCTCGCTCGTCGCCGGCCTCGCGGGCTCGATCCAGGTCGCGGTCAGCGGCGCGCTCGGGAAGCGGATCGGCGTGCTCGAAGCGACCGCCTTCGGGTCGATCGGCGCCGCGTTGATCGTCTGCGGCGTGCTCCTGGTCGCACGGCAGACCTTCAGCGGGGTGGCCGAGGGATTCCGCGAGCCCCCGTGGCTCTGGCTGGGCGGCGTCATGGGCGCGATCGTGGTCACGTCGATCACGTTCACGGCGCCGCGCATCGGGACGTTCGCGACGATCGGCTTGCTCATCGCGGGTCAGCTGGCCATGGGCGTGCTCATCGACGCCTTCGGCCTCTTCGGGCTGGAGAAGATCCCGGTCTCGCCCGCGCGGGTCGCCGGGCTCACCCTGCTCGCCGCGGGCGCCCTGCTAGTGCTGAAGCGCTAGAGGCCCCAGGGGTTCGTCGGGCGCGCGCCCGTCGAGAGGAGGACGCTCTTCGTCTCCAGGTACATCTGGAGGGTCTCGAGCGCCTGCTCGCGGCCGAAGCCGGATTGCTTGTAGCCACCGAACGGCACGCCGGGGAAGGCGCCGTACGGGAGGTTGATCGTGAACGTCCCGGACTTGATGCTCCGCGCCAGGCGATGGCCGCGGGCGGGGTCGCCCGTCCAGACGGTGGCAACGAGCCCGTAGCGCACGTCGTTGGCGATCCGCACGGCGTCCTTCTCGTCCTCGAAGGGGATGGCCGCGATCACCGGGCCGAAGATCTCCTCCTGCGCCACGGTCTGTTCGCTGCCGACGCCGGCGAGCACGGTCGGCGGGTAGAACGCGCCGTGGCCTTCCGTCGGCTCGCCGCCGGCGACGACCTCCGCGCCCTCGCCGCGGCCGGTCTCGACCATGCCGTGCACCTTCTCCCGGTGCGCGAGCGAGATGAGGGAGCCCATGTGCGTCTCGGGGTCGAGTGGGTCGCCGACGCGCACGGCGCCGGCCTTCTCGGCGATGCGGTTGACGACGTCGTCGTAGATCGACTGCTCGACGAGCAGGCGCGAGCGGGCGTCGCAGCTCTGGCCGGCCGCGTAGTAGATCCCGTAGGCGGTCGAGGCGATCGCGTCGTCGAGGTCGGCGTCCGCGAAGACGATCGCCGGGCTCTTGCCTCCGAGCTCGAGCGAGACGCGCTTCACCGGGTCGGCGCAGAGTCGCATGATCTCGGAGCCGGTCGCCGTCGAGCCTGTGAACGAGACCTTGTCGACGCCGGGGTGCGAGACCAGGTGGGCGCCGGTCGTCGGCCCGTCACCGGGAACGACGTTGAGCACGCCCGCCGGGATCCCGACCTCGACGGCGAGCTCGGCGATCCGCAGCGCGGTCAGCGGCGTCGCGGCGTCCGGCTTGAGGACGACCGTGCAGCCCGCGGCGAGCGCCGGCGCGAGCTTCCAGCCGGCCAGCATGATCGGGTAGTTCCACGGCACGATCTGGCCGCAGACACCGACCGGCTCCTTGAGCGTGTACGTGAGGATCGAGCCGCCGATCGGACGCGTCCCGCCCTCGATCGAGCCGATCGCGGAAGCCATGTAGCGAAAGCTCTCCGCCGCGACGAAGACCTCGGGCTTGGTCGAGCTGACGGCCTTGCCGACGTTGCGAGTCTCGAGCTCGGTCAGCTCCTTGCGGTTGGCGACGATTGCGTCGGCGAGCGCGTGCAGGAGCCGGGAGCGCTCGTTGGGCGGCGTCTTCCCCCAGAGGCCCTCGAGCGCGGCGCGCGCGGCCTCGACCGCGCGGTCGACGTCGCCCGGCCCGGCGACCGCGGCTTTCGCCAGCGGGTTGCCGGTGGCCGGCTCGACGAGGTCGCGAACCTCGCCGTCCGACGGCTCCGCCGCTTCACCGTCGATGAAGAGCAGGTAGTCGCGCTCGGTCGCAACAGCCATCCCGCAGGACGATATCGCGGTCGCCGTCCCCGGGGTCGCGTACAGTCGGAGAGTGGTTCAGGCGCGGGTGATCCTCTTCGGGCTCGCGACGATCTACCTCGCGGGCGTCGTCGTCCAGTTCTTCCTCGCGGGCCTCGGAACGTTCGGCGCGACGACCTTCGACGCGCACCGCGCCGTCGGGCTGGGGCTCGGCCTCGGGTCGCTCGTGATGCTGGTGCTCGCGTTCGTCGGGAAGGTGCCGCGGTCGCTGAAAGCCTTGACGTTCACGCTCTTCGGCCTCAACGTGCTCCAGCTCGTCCTCGCGCAGATCGACGTCGAGGAGATCGCGGCGCTGCACGTCGTAAACGCGCTCGCGGTCGTCTACGTGGCGCACGAGCTCGTGCAGCGCTCGCGCCGGTTTCTCGCGGCTCAGCTCACCGAGCGCTCGAACACCGCCGCCTGACCCTGGCCGACGCCGACACAGAGCGTGGCGAGGCCGTAGCGCCCGCCGCGGCGGCGAAGCTCGTGCAGGAGCGTGACGACCAGGCGCGCGCCGCTCATCCCGAGCGGGTGACCGATCGCGATCGCGCCGCCGTTGACGTTGACCTTCTCCGGATCGAGGCCGAGCTCGCGAATCACCTGGAGGCTCTGCGACGCGAACGCCTCGTTCAGCTCGACGAGGTCGAGGTCGCCGGCCTCGACACCTGCCCGCGCGAGGGCCTTGCGCACGGCGGGCACGGGCCCGATCCCCATCACGCGCGGGTCGACTCCGGCGACGGCGCCGGCGACGAAGCGCCCGAGCGGCTCGACGCCCAGCTCGGCCGCGCGCTCGCTGCTGGCGACGACGAGCGCGGCGGCGCCGTCGTTGACGCCGCTCGAGTTCCCCGCCGTGACGGTGCCGTTCGCCCTGAAGGCCGGCTTGAGTCCCGCAAGCTTCTCCGCCGAGGTGTCCGGCCGCGGGTGCTCGTCGCGGACGACGTCGCCGACCGGGACGAGCTCGTCGTCGAAGCGTCCCGCCTCGGCGGCGGCGGCGTGGCGCCGTTGGCTCTCGAGCGCGAACGCGTCCTGCTCCTCGCGCGAGACGACGAAGCGCTCGGCCACGTTCTCGCCCGTCTCGCCCATCGACTCGAGCGGGAACATCTCCTCCATGCGCGGGTTCGGGAAGCGCCAGCCGAGGGTCGTGTCCCAGACGGTCTGGTTGCCGCGGGGATAGGCGCGCTCGGGCTTCGCCAGCACGAGCGGCGCACGGCTCATGGACTCGACGCCGCCGGCCACGAAGAGGTCGCCGTCGCCCGCGCGGACCGCATGGCACGCGGAGACGACGGCCGCGAGGCCCGAGGCGCAGAGCCTGTTGAGCGTGACGCCCGCGACCTCCTGCGGCAGCCCGGCGAGGAGCGCGGCCATGCGAGCGACGTTGCGGTTGTCCTCCCCGGCCTGGTTCGCGGCGCCGAAGTAGACGTCCTCGATCTCGCCCGCGGGCACGCCTGCGCGCTCGACGGCCTCGCGGATGACGAGGGCGGCGAGGTCGTCCGGCCGCTCGTCAGCGAGGACGCCGCCGTAGCGTCCGACCGGGGTTCTGACGGCGGAGAGGATGACGGCGTCGGCCACGCGCCAAGTCTATTCGCGGGGTGTCGCGCTACCGCGCGCGGCTAGTCGACGAACTCGACCTTGACCGGGCGCTCGAACGCACCGGCTTCCTCGCCCCGGCGGAGGAGCTCGGCGACGGCCTGGCGGCCCTCGTCGCCGTAGTCCTCGGTGAGCTCGTTCACGTACATCCCGATGAACCTGTCGGCGAGCTCCGGCGTCAGCCCCCGGCCGAACCGGAGGGCGTACTCGAGCGCCTCCTCACGGTGCTCCAGACCCGCGCGGATGGAGTCGCGGAGGACCTCCGAGAGTGTCCGGAGCGTGTCCGCGCCGAGATCGCGTCGCGCGGTATTGATCCCGAGCGGCAGCGGAAGCCCCGTCTCGAGAAGCCACCACTCGCCGAGGTCGACGACGCGCTCGAGCCCATGGTGCCGGTAGGTCAGCTGGCCCTCGTGGATGAGAAGGCCTGCGTCGGCGCGTCCGCTCTCGACCTCCTCCATGATCTGGTCGAAGGGCATCTCGCGGTAGCGGAAGTCCCCGCCCAGGTAGAAGCGCAGGGTCAGGAAGGCGGTCGTCATCCGGCCCGGGACGGCGACCTCGACCTCCTTCAGCTCCTCGCGGGACATCGGGCGGTTGGCGACGACGACCGGGCCGTAGCCCGACCCCATGCTCGCCCCGTGCGGGAGGATCACGTACTTGTCCTGGACGAACGGGTACGTGTGCAGCGAGATCGCCGTCACCTCCAGGCGTCCTTCCAGGGCCCACTCGTTCAGGGTCTGGATGCCCTCGAGCACGTGCTCGAACTCGAAGCCGCGTCCGTCGACGCGGCCGGCCGCAAGTCCCCAGAACATGAACGCGTCGTCCGGGTCCGGGCTATGTCCTAGACGAATGCGCAGAGGGCGCGAGGCTACCAAAGGGTCTGCGGGACCTGCCCAGGTGGCCGACAGGCGGTTAGAATTTGAGACGTGTCTAAACCTGATCTCTCGGCCGCGATTCAGGACTACCTGAAGGAGATCTACAAGCTCCAGTCCGAAGGGACGAAGCCGACGACCACTGCGATCGCGCGCCGCATGGGCGTCGCTCCCTCGTCGGCTACCTCGATGCTGAAGAAGCTCGCGGCGCTCGGCCTCGCCGACCATTCGCCGTACAAGGGCGTAGAGCTGACGGACACCGGCACGCAGATCGCGCTCGAGGTCGTACGGCACCACCGGCTCCTCGAGCAGTACCTCGCCCAGACGCTCGGCGTCCCCATCGACGCCGTGCACGCGGAGGCCGACCGGCTCGAGCACGTCCTTTCCGAGGAGCTCGAGGCACGGATCGACGAGCAGCTCGGGTACCCGACGCACGACCCGCACGGCGACCCGATCCCGGACGCCGGGCTGCGGGTGGAGACGCACCGGCTTCGCTCCCTCGACGCCCTCGAGCCAGGCGAGGAGGCGACCGTCAAGCGCGTCCCGGACGGCGACTCCGACCTGCTCCGCTACCTCGCGGGCCTGCGCCTCGTCCCCGGCCGCCGGGTGACCATGCGCCGGTCGGAGCCCTTCGACGGGCCGGTCACGGTCGACGTCGAGGGCGCCGAGCACGCGATCTCGCGCGCGCTCGCAATGCAGATCGGCATCGCGTAGGTCGGCTCCGGCCCCCGTTTCACGATCTCGGCACGCTCTCAGCACCATGAGTGCGCTTTTCGGCGCTAGCGTCCAAAGCGGGTGGTGGCCCGGGGTGGCCCCTCGGTAAGCCGAAAGGCTTAGTGCTTGTGCCCGAAGAACCAGCGCTCGAGCGGCTTCAAGAGCTCGTCCTCCGCGAACGGCGCGATGGCTTCGTTCACGCCCTCCCCGGCCGAGACCTTGAGGTCGTCCTCGAGCGCGCCGTTCGCCGCCGAGAGGGCATCTCCCATCTCGTACCCCTCGAAGACGTAGTCGTCGGGACGCGGCTTCGGCGTCTGGCGGTTCTCGATGTCGATCGCCCGGCCGACGGCCCAGACCGCGCCCGGTCGTCGCTCGATCCAGATGAGGATCTCCTCGCGCCCGCCGTCGTCGCCCACCCCATGCAGGGTTCGGGCGGCGAATCGCATGCCCTCGGGCTCCACTGCCCACCAAGGATACAATCGCGGCGTGGGCTTCTTCTCGAAGCTGTTCGGCAAGGGCGACGATTCGGGCTCTGAGACCCCCCGCGGGATCTCGAAGGAGGAAGCCCTCGCCGCCTATGTCGTCCGCGAGCACCGGCAGGGCAGGTCGCTCGAGGAGATCCTCGAGGACCCGTACCTGAAGAACCGCGCGTCCGACGAGCAGCGTCTCAGGCTGCTCGAACGGCCCGAGGTCATCCGGGCGGTCGGCGAGGACACGGCGGCAATGGCCGCCGAGCACGTCCGCGAGACCACCTGAGGCGATGAGCGACACGCTCCGCGGGGAGCGCGTGACGCTGCGCAGGATCACGGAGGCAGACGTCCGGCGTCTGGCCGAGATCGCGGCCGAGCCCGAGATCGCGCACTGGTGGCTCGGGCTCACCGAGGACGACCTTCGCGAGAAGGCCGGGCCGGACGAGGAAGGGCTCGTCTACGTGATCGAGGAGAACGGCGAGGTCATCGGCCTGGTCGAGGCCGGCGAGGAGAACGACCCGGACTACCGCCACGCCGGCATCGACATCTTCCTGACCTCGGCGCGCAGCGGTCAGGGCCTCGGCGGCGACGCGATCCGCACTCTGGCCCGGCATCTCTTCGAGGACCGCGGGCACCACCGCATCGTCATCGACCCTGCGGCCGCGAACGAGCGCGCGATCCGCGCCTACGAGTGGGTCGGCTTCAAGCGCGTCGGGATCATGCGGCGCTACGAGCGCGGGGTCGACGGCGAGTGGCACGACGGCCTCCTGCTCGACCTCCTGCGGGAGGAGCTCCGCTAGAGGTCTACGCCGAGACCGCGCTCACGGGCGCGCTCGACCACGAGCGATGCCACGGCCAAGTCCTCCGCGGCGATCCCGAGGCTCTTGAAGACGACGATGTCGTCGTCGTGCTGACGGCCAGAGGTCTCACCCGCGACCACCTCGGAGAGCTCATGTACTTCGAGCCAGTCGAGGACGCCGCGCTCCACCGGCTCGACGAGGTCGCCCGCCTCGAGCTTCGCCTGCTCGCGCGAGTCGCAGCAGACGAACGTCGCCCGCTCGAGCACGGCGTTGTCGAGCTCCCTCGCCTGGAGGCGGTTCGCGCCCGCAGCGCAGACGAGGGCGCCCGGCTGAAGCCACTCGCCCCGGAGGACCGGGTCGCGCGAGCTCGTGATCGTCACGACCACATCCTGCTCGGCCGCATCCTTGTTGTACTCGCCGGCCTCGCAGTCGAGCCGCTTGCAGAAGTCCGCCAGCCGCTCGGCGTTGCGCGAGTAGGCGACGACCTCCTCGATGCCCGGAAGAGCAGCGCGGATGCACCGGACCTGGCTCTCGGCCTGCCAGCCGGCCCCGATCACGCCCAGGGTGCGCGCGCCCTCCTTCGCCAGATGGCGGGCCGCGACGGCGCTCGCCGCACCTGTGCGTAGCTGGCCCAGGCGATCTGCGTCGATCACGGCGAGCAGCTCGGGCCGGTCCGCGGCGAAGAGCACGACCACGAAACGCGTCCCCTCGGCGAAGCCTACGTACGTCTTCAGGCCGGCGACCCCGAGCTCGAGGTCGGCCGCCGCGAGGACGTGGAGCAGGCCGTCGTTCAGGCCCAGCCGGAAGCGCGGCCGGTTCTCGATCGCCTCGCGCGCGATGCGCGCAAAGCACCCTTCGACCGCGTCGACGGCGTCCTCCGGCGTGAGGAGCTGCTCGACATCGGCTTCGCGGAGATAGAGCGCCACGGGGCGGGATAGTGTAGGTCGCGTGGAGCAGGCGGCCGAGCGTTGGCTCACCGTCCCCGCCGACGTCCTCGCCGGCGACCGCGCCGTGGTCGAGGCCGACGGGCGGGAGATCCTCCTCATACGCGTGGCCGGCCAGCTCCACGCCTTCGACAACGCCTGCCCGCACGAGGGCAACCCGCTCGTCGACGGCGACGTGCTCGGCGACCAGCTCGAGTGCGCCTACCACGCCTGGCGCTTCGACCTGAGAACCGGCGCGTGCCTCTACGGCGACGAGCCCGCCACGCGATACGCAACTGAAGAGGACGCCAGCGAGATCCGCATCCGGCTGAGCTAGAGGCGGATCCGGCTCCAGGCGACGCCCGGGTCCGGGTACTCACCCGGGTGGAGCAGATGAGCCAGCACCTCGACGCCGTCCACCACACGCGGCCCTGGACGCGAGAACGTCGCGTTTGCGTCGACGGCGAAGACCGCGCTCTCCTGCCGCGCGGGCGTTCCCAGCAGGTGAGCCGACAGCTCCAGCGGGACGACCTCGGCGAGCGTCCGGTCGAGGTCGAAGCCGCACGGCGCAAGAATGACCACGTCCGGCTCGAGCTCGACCACGTCGGGCCACCGCATCCGGTGCGACGGCCAGCCGGACATGCCCGCGACGTCCGTGCCTCGCGCGGCCGCGACCATGTCGGGCACCCAGTGGCCCGCCGAGTACGGCGGCTCGAGCCATTCCGTCACGAACACCCGCGGTGAGCTCTCCACCGCCGTCAGGGCCGACGACACCCGGTCGAGCCGGCTCCTCATCCCCGACGCGAGCTCCTCGGCCTCGCCCTCCGCGTCGAGCTTCGCACCGAGCGCGACGATCTGCTCGGCGATCCCGTCGAGGGTCGAGGGCGAGTAGTCGAGCACCTCGACGTCGAGAGACCGCGCGCTGACGGCGCCGTTCACCTGGTCGGTTGAGACCGCGCACACATCGCAGAGCTCCTGCATGACCACGACGTCGGCCTCGATCTCGGCCCACGGCTCCTCCTCGATCGCGTAGAGGGGATGGCCGTCGCGGGCGGTCTCGGCGACGGCGCGGTCGATCTCGCCGCTCTCGAGGTCGCCCGTCTGGATGAGCGACGCAGTCACGACGGGGCGCTGGGACGCCTCCGGCGGCCAGTCGCACTCGTGCGTGACGCCGACCACGCGGTCGCCCAGGCCGAGCGCGAACAGCACCTCGGTCGCCGCCGGGACGAGCGAGCAGATCTTCACCCGGGTCAGCCTAGCGGTGAGTGATGAAGCTGATCTTCCCGTTCGACTCGAGCACGGCCCAGTGAATCGCCCGCAGCGACGGGATCTGCTGCAGGCGGGCCTCGGCGGCGATCTCCTCCACGGTCATGCGCTCGCGGCGGAGATTGCGGTCTACCGGCTTGCCGTTCTCGATGAGGATGAGCGGCTCGGCCTCGAAGACGGGCCGCAGGGGACGGAACCGGTAGACGAGGTAGGAGACGCCGACGGTCAGGATCGTGAACGTGCCGCCGGCGAGGACGAGCCCCGTGAACGAGTAGTCGCTCTGGGTTACGCCCTGCTGGATCAGGTCGCCGAGCACGATCAGGAGGATGAGGTCGAACGGCTGGAGCGACGAAAGCTCTCGCCGGCCGATCACGCGCGTGACGATGACGACGAAGAGGAACGCGCAGAAGGCTCGGATGACGATGTCCATGGGCTACGGGAAGATCGTGAGCGTGCGCTCGACGCCGACGATGAACTGGTCGCCGTCGTAGAGCTCGACGTCTGCCGAGCGCCGGCCGACGTTCGTCGGGTTGACCTGGAACTGCATGTAGACGACGAGCCGCTCTCCCGCGCCGAGCGGGCCGAAGTGAAGGCTGAGGTTCCCGTCGCGTCCGGTCTCTTCCGTGGGCGCCGGCTCGATGGTGTTGATGTGCATGTTCTCCGCCCAGCCCGACGCGAGGACGAGCACGACGTCCTCGAGCGCGTCGTTCGCCGTCACGGTGAAACGGCCCTGGAAGAAGAGGCCGCCGCGCAGCGCATCCGGCGCGAAAACCTGGAGCTCGGCCGCCTCGCCCGACGCCGTCGCGGTGTTCGGGTCCTGGCCGAAGACGTTGAGGAGGGCGGCGAGCGAGATCGCCGTCAAGAGCCCGAGGACGATCCAGCGCGCGCTGAGCTCCGACCACCACGAGGCGTCGCGGTGGCGACCGAGGTCGAGATGCTCGGGAAGGTCCGCCAACCCTCGTGATTTCTGCGGCGAGGGGCGGCGTCCTGCGCGTCGGTAGCCTCCTAGGGACTACTTCGAGGAGGTGCAGCATGAGTGCGTTCGACGACCTTGCGGCCATGTCGCCGCTGCGGATCTGGGACGGAGTTGCAGCCAGGGCAGTGCAGGGCGAGGAAGGGACGATGGCGGTCGTCGAGCTCGACCCCGACGCCCTCGTGCCTGAGCACCATCACGTGAACGAGCAGCTCGGCATGGTCATCGCGGGCACGCTCTCGTTCCGCGTCGCCGGGGAGACGAAGGAGCTCGGCCCCGGCGCGACGTGGCGAATCCCGGGGGACGTCCCGCACGAGGTGCGCGCAGGTCCCGAGGGCGCCGTGGTGATCGACGTCTTCGCGCCGGCGAGAGACGACTGGCGCGGCCTCGGCCGGGACAGGCCGCGCGAGCCCCGCTGGCCGGCGGGCTAGCGCGATGCCGCCCGCTCCCCTGCCAGCCGAGCTCGTCGCGTTCCTGAAGGGACCGCACGCCGCCGTCGTGTCGACCGTCCGCTCCGACGGCGCGCCGTACTCGGCCGCGACCTGGTACGACTGGGAGGACGGGCAGATCCTCCTCAACATGGACGCCGAGCGGCTGCGCCTGACGCACATGCGCCGCGAGCCCAGGGTCGCCGTCACGGTGCTAGACCTCGGCGACTGGTACCGGGCGGTCACCGTCCTCGGCCGCGTGGTCGAGTTGCGCGACGACGAGGGCCTCGTCGACATCGACCGCCTGTCGCAGCGCTATCGCGGCACGCCGTACAAGAACCGGGAGCGCCCGCGGGTCACCGCGCTCGTGGAGCCCGAGCGCTGGCACGAGCACTCGTAACGCGAGCACAGGGCTGCGCCGGGACGGCTAGGGGCTACTCGCCGAGCACGTTTACGGCTCGAGCGGCGACAAGAAGGATCGTCACGGCGGAGATGCCTGCCTCGAGTCCCATCGCCGCCTTCGCCCGGAGCGACAGCGGCATCGCGTCGGTCGGACTGAAGGCGATCGAGTTCGTAAGCGAGAGATAGAGGTAATCCCAGACCACCGGGCTCCACCCCGCCGTCGCGAGCTGCGGGTTCTCGTCCTGCGGGAACTGAAAATCGGGAGTGGTTCGCTGCGGACGAACGATGCGCGCTGCCGGCCCGCCCACGTCCAGCTCCCAAAACAGGAGCCCGAAGACGATGACGTCCGCCGTCCAGATCGCGAACCCGGTGAGCAAGAGCTCTCCGCCGCCGAGCTCCGACGCGCGAGTGGTCACGAGGCCGGCAACGAGCAGGCCGAGCGCGACCAGGTTTCCGAGGACGAGGAGACCGAGAAGTGCAAGAGCGGCGCGGCGCGACCGTACGAGGCCCTTCCCACCGAACGTCAGCAGGAGATCGACCGTCAGCAGAAGGGAGGGAACCGCGACTGCCAGCCAGATCCACCACGGCAGACCTACGAGCTCCCAGTCTCTGGCCCGGCTGACCAAGGCAAGCCCAACGAGAACGACAAGCGCCACGAGTGCGACAGGCGCAGCCTCGCGGCGGCCTTCGGCTCTCGCTTCGGCGTCGATCGGCGGCATCTCTGCCCAGCAAGTCAACCGGACCGAACTGACGACGCCCGGAGCACAGGCATGGCGAGATGCGCCCGGCACGATTCGAACGTGCGACTTCTGCCTCCGCAGGGCACGCCGACCGAAACGACGTCTGACGACGCTCGACGCGCAACGCCGCTTGTAGACACAGGTTGCGGGCCGCCCGAAGCCCTGCGTGACCGAGCGCGGTGCCGCGGTTCCGAGAAGGTCGAACGGCCGCGGCGCATGTTCTGGGAGTCTCGTGCGTCTGTGTGTACATGCTGTGGTGGTAGCCGCGCCTCCCGGCGTTCGCTCCGGCGGGCTGTTGACCGAGGGCGTTTACGCTGCCGGCGTGCCCGGTGTCGAGGATTTCGACCGCTACGTCGACGAGCGCGGCATCGCCGAGGAGGCCTATCCGGCGGCGTTCGCGCTCTGGCTCGCCGAAATCTCAGGCGGCCGCCACCGGGACGGCCCGTTGCTCGCCGCGATCTACCGCGCCCCGTGTCCGGCATGCGGTGATGGAACTCGTGCACCGAATCACCGGGCAGTAGGACATTTGGCCCGCTAGTGGCCCGCGGGTCGCGTCCCGCACAAGCCGCCAAGAGCCCGCAAACCTGCATGGACAGCGAGATGCGCCCGGCACGATTCGAACGTGCGACCTCTGCCTCCGCAGGGCAGCGCTCTATCCCCTGAGCTACGGGCGCGGGACGAGGGTCAGTGTAGCGGCCGGGCTTTCGACCGGCCGAGGTTCAGCTCGGCGTCGGCAGGCACCTCGGCCCGCACGTAGGCGAGCGCGACGATGCCGCCGTCGGTCGCGGCCATGCTCGTGACCCGGCCGACCGCCTTGCCCTCGTAGACGAGCTCCGCGTCGGCGGCGGGCTCCTCGTCGCCCTCGATCGCCAGCACCCGGAGCCCGCGGTTCGCGTGGCCGCGGTAGTGGAGACGGGCGATCGGCTCCTGGCCCGGGTAGCAGCCCTTGGTGAGGCTCACGGCCCGCTCGACGAGCCCGGCCTCGGCCGGCATGACGCGATCGTCGATCTCGCGCCCGAAGCGCGGCGTGCCGGCGCGGATGCGGAGCGCCTCGAGCTCGTCCTCCCCGAGCGTCGGCTCGAGCTTCGCGTCGAGTATCTCGACCGCGGGCTCGCCGTAGTCGTCGTTCGGGATCCCCTCGGCGCCGCCGAAGACGAGCGTCGACGTGTGCTCCTCGAGCGCAATCTCGGCCTTGGCCGCGAAACGCGAGCGAAGCAGATGCTCGCGCAGCGTCTCGCCGAGCTCGGGCTCCGTGAGCAGGAGATAGTCCTCGGGTCCACGCCGCAGGACGCGCATCGGCGCGATCACACGGGCCTTCGGGGTCAGGAGGAGTGCCTGGCACGACTCGCCGGGCGCGAGCGCCTCGACGTCGTTGGAGACCATGCGCTGGAGGTAGTCCGCGGCCTCGGGCCCGGTCACTCCGACGAAGGCGCGCGGGCGGCTCGCAACGGCGCGGGTGAGGGCTGCTGCTTCCACCCATCTAGTGTAGGCAGCGTGCCCAGGTCGACCGCCGAGCGGAAGGTGCTGGAAGCCGGCTTCGACCCGGCCCGCCTCCCACCGGGGCAGTACCTCACGCACAAGTGGCCCGTCCTCCACGTCGGCTCCGTCCCCGCCGCCGGCCCCGCGGGCTGGCGCCTGCGGATCTGGGGCGAGGTCGAGGAGGAGGTCGAGCTCGGCCTGGACGAGCTCCGCCGGCTGCCTGCGACCGACGTCGTGACCGACATCCACTGCGTGACGCGCTGGAGCCGCTTCGACGCCAGCTTCCGCGGCGTGCGCCTCGAGGAGCTCGCCCGACCTACCACCGCCGCGCGCTTCGTCGTCGCCCACGCGGTCGAGGACTACCGCGCCAACCTGCCCCTCGAAGTGCTCGACGAGCCGGGCTCGCTCGTCGCCTACGAGGCCGACGGCGAGACGCTCACGCCCGACCACGGCGGGCCTCTCCGGCTGGTCGTGCCCTCGCGCTACTTCTGGAAGAGCGCGAAGTGGCTCACCGGGCTCGAGCTGCGCGCCGAGGACGAGCCGGGGACGTGGGAGCGGCTCGGGTACTCGAACGACGCCGACCCCTGGGCCGAGGAGCGCTACTCAATCTGAGAGCGCGAGGTGGAGGCGCTTGTTCAGGCGCCCCTTGCTCTTGTACTCCGGAATCGCGACCGTGCCGATCTCGCCGGTGCGGGCCACGTGGGTACCGCCGTCGGCCTGGAGATCGAGGCCGTCGATCTCGACGATGCGGACGACCGTGATCGACTCCGGGAGCAGGCTGACCTTGGTGCGGATCAGCTCGGGCCGGCGGTCGGCCTCCTCACGCGGGAGGAAGTCGACGCGCACCGGGCGGTCGGCGGCGACCTCCTCGTTCACGCGGGCCTCGATCTCGCGCACGAGCTCGCCCGAGAGGCCCTCGAGCTCGAAATCCATGCGGCCGCGCAGCGGCTCCATGCTCGCGCCCGTCACCTTGGCCTCGTGGTCGCGCCAGATGACCGCGGAGAGGACATGGAGCGCCGTGTGCGTGCGCATGAGCGCGTGGCGGCGGCCCCAGTCGAGCTGCCCCTCCACCGCGTCGCCCTCCGAGGGCAGCGGCCCGTCGCCGAGCACGTGCCAGATCAGCTCGCCGTCGCGGGCGACCGACTCGACCGGCACGCCGCCGAGCGTCCCCAGGTCGTGAGGCTGCCCGCCTCCGCCGGGGAAGAAGATCGTGCGGTCGAGGGCAACGCGCCGTCCCTCGGCGTCGACGGCGAGCACGACCGCGTCGAACTCCCCCAGGTAAGCGTCCTCGGCGTACAGCCCGTGCGTCGACGACATGTCGCCGACCATAAAGGTTCACAAAAGCAAAAGGGCCGGCTTTGCCGGCCCTTTTCGCTGTGCCACCTTCCGAAGAAGGGGGCTCACGGGGGAAACATGGTTTCCCCCGTGCGACTACATCATGTCGGGCATACCGCCCGGCATACCGCCACCGCCGACGCCGGCCTTCTCGGGCGCCTCGGCGACGATTGCCTCGGTCGTGAGGATGTTCTTCGCGATCGAGGCGGCGTTCTGGAGCGCCGAGCGGGTGACCATGGTCGGGTCGATGATCCCCGACTTGACCAGGTCCTGGTACTCGCCGGTGTCGACGTTCAGGCCGTGGCCCTTCGTGCCGGTCCGGATCTTGTCGACGACGATCGAGCCCTCGAGCCCGGCGTTCTGCGCGAGCTGGCGGACGGGCTCCTCGAGCGACCGGGCCACGATGGACGCGCCGGTGCGCTCGTCGCCCTCGAGCGTGTCGAGCTTGATGGCCTTGCCGGCGTTGAGGAGCGCGACGCCGCCGCCGGGCACGATGCCCTCCTCGAGGGCAGCCCGCGTTGCCTGCAGGGCGTCCTCGACGCGGTGCTTCTTCTCCTTCATCTCCGTCTCGGTGGCCGCGCCGACCTTGATGACGGCGACGCCGCCGGCCAGCTTGGCG
>DASSCF010000057.1:0-11483 GCA_035698025.1 Gaiellaceae bacterium | reverse complement strand
GAGGTTCTCGGTGCCCGCCCAGGCCGCGAGAGCATCCGGGAGCTCGCCCTCGTACCCGAGCGCGGCAAGCCGCTCGCGGAGCTCCCCGGCGAGCGGCGTGTCGACGTCCAACCAGTCTTCCTCGGGCGTGTGGCCGAAGAGCAGGTCGTGGAGGCGGTAGATGCGCTCCAGCTCCTCGATCGGCTGGGGGTGGTCGTCGACCCGCAGGTCGGCGGCCACGTCGCTCGTTCCGCCGTAGCCGCCGTCCTTGCGGACGACGTAGAGCGCCGCCGACTGCCGGCCGCGGCGGTCGCCGCCGGCCGCCTCGGCCGCGGCGAGGCAGGCGAGCAGGCGCTCGGCGAGCGGGCTACCGACCGAGCCCTCGAAAGTCGAGGCGAGCGCGCCCACGGTCGCCTCCGAGACGAGGATGTTCCCCTGCGCCGCGAAGCCGGGGCCGGTCGTCCCGCCGGCCCAGTCCATGCACTCCGATCCGGTGTAGGTGGCGGCGCGGCCCTGCCCGTCGACGACGCCGAGCTGGCGGTGCCCGCGCCCGTCGTCGGCGCCGACGAGCGTCCTGACGACGTCGTCCGCCGAGTAACCGTCCCGCAGCAGCGCCATGCCGTCGGGCCGGAAGGCGAGGTTGGCCCAGGCCTGCGTCGCGAGCGCGCCGACGTGCGGCTCCGCGGCGGGGACGACCGCCCCGACGGCGAGGAACTTGGACTGGACGGCGACGCCCCACTCGCCGGCTTCGAGGTCGCACGCGACGATCGAGTACGTCGAGACCACGACCGGATTCTGCCAGCGCCGGCCGGCGCTAAGATTCGTCCCGAACATGGCTACGTCCCTTAGCTGAGCCAGGGAGCGTCGACGCGGCGAAAGCCGTGGGCCTCCCGCGCGCCTCTCAGACGAGAGGCGTTTTCATATCGGAGACCGATGGAGCGATACGACCCACAGGCAGTCGAGCTGAAGTGGCAGGACATCTGGGAGCGCGAGCGCGCCTTCTACGTCCCGAACCCGGCCGACGCGTCCAAGACGGACAAGGAGCACACGTACGTGCTCGAGATGCTCCCGTACCCGTCGGGCGAGCTCCACATGGGCCACGTCAAGAACTACACGCTCGGCGACGTCCTCGCGCACGTCCGGCGGCGCATGGGCTTCCGCGTGCTGCGCCCGATGGGCTACGACGCCTTCGGCCTGCCCGCCGAGAACGCAGCGATTCGGGAGGGAGGCCATCCGCGCCTCGTCATCGAGCGGAACATCGCCGCCATCCGCGAGCAGATGAAGCGCATGGGCTGGGCGATCGACTGGGACCGCGAGGTCTCTTCCCACGAGCCGTCCTACGACCGCTGGACGCAGTGGCTGTTCATCCGGTTCTTCGAGAAGGGCCTCGCCTACCGCAAGGAGGCGCCCGTCAACTGGTGCCCGAACGACCAGACCGTGCTCGCCAACGAGCAGGTGATCGACGGGCGCTGTGAGCGCTGTGGCGCCGAGGTCGAGCGCCGGAACCTCGAGCAGTGGTTCTTCCGTATCACCGCGTACGCCGACGACCTCCTCGACGAGATGAGCCTGCTCGAGTCCTGGCCCGAGCACGTGCTGACGATGCAGCGCAACTGGATCGGGCGCTCCGACGGCGCGGAGGTCGTGTTCCGGATCGAGGAGCAGGACGTCGAGATCCCCGTCTTCACGACCCGTCCGGACACGCTCTTCGGCGCCACGTTCTTCGTGCTCGCGCCCGAGCATCCGCTCGTTCCCAAGCTCGTCGAGGGCACCCCGCACGAGGGCGAGATCATGGACTACGTCCGTCAGGCCGCCGGGCGCTCGTCCGTCGACCGCGCCGATCCCGAGAAGGAGAAGACCGGGGTCTCCACGGGGGCGTTCGTGACCAATCCCGTCAACGAGGAGCGCCTCCCGATCTGGGTCTCCGACTACGTGCTGATGGAGTACGGCACCGGCGCGATCATGGCCGTGCCGGCGCACGACGAGCGCGACTTCGAGTTCGCGGAGCGGTTCGAGCTTCCTGTGAAGGTCGTCGTCGCGCCGGAAGGGGAGGAGCCCGAGGAGGGGACCTACGTCCCGCATGCCGAGAACGAGCGGCTGGTCGACTCGGCGCAGTTCACGGGGCTTCCCGCGGCGGAGGGCAAGCAGGCCATCGTCGAGTGGCTCGAGTCGCGCGACCTCGGCAGGGGCGCGGTCAGCTACCGGCTACGGGACTGGCTGCTCTCCCGCCAGCGCTACTGGGGCTGCCCGATCCCGATCCTCTACTGCGAGTCCTGCGGGATGGTGCCGGTGCCCGACGAGGACCTGCCCGTCCTGCTCCCCGAGGTGGACGAGTACCTGCCCAAGGGTCGCTCGCCGCTGGCCGCGGCCGAGGACTGGGTGCACACGAAGTGCCCGACGTGCGGCGGCGAGGCGCACCGGGAGACGGACACGATGGACACGTTCGTCGACTCCTCCTGGTACTTCATCCGCTACTGCGACGCCCGCAACGACGAGGAGCCCTGGAACCGCGAGATCGCGGACTACTGGCTCCCCGTCAACCAGTACATCGGGGGCGTCGAGCACGCGATCCTGCACCTGCTCTACGCGCGCTTCTTCGTGAAGGTGCTGAACGACCTGGGGCTGCTCGGCTTCCGCGAGCCGTTCCTGCGCCTCTTCACCCAGGGGATGATCCACTACCTCGGCGCGAAGATGTCCAAGTCGAAGGGCAACGTCCTCAGCCCCGACGACCTGATCGCGAGTCACGGCGCCGACGCGGTCCGTCTCTACATCCTCTACATGGGGCCGGCGGAGGACGACATCGAGTGGCAGGACACCGGCATCGAGGGGATGGCTCGCTTCCTCGGGCGGCTCTGGCGGCTGGGGCTGGAGGTTGCCGAGCGGGGCGGGATCGACGTGCCGGCCGACGGGCCGCTCGTCCGTCGCGCGCACCAGGCCATGGCCAAGGTGGGCGACGACATCACGCGCCGCTTCCAGTTCAACACGCCCATCGCGGCTGTGATCGAGCTGGTCAACGAGATCTACCACGCCAAGGACGACCCCGACCGCGCCGGGGAGGTCCGGTTCGCCACGGAGGCCGCGGTCAGCCTGATCCAGCCCTACGCCCCGCACATGGCCGAGGAGCTGTGGGAGCGCCTGGGCCACGAGCGCCTCTGGGAGGCGGCCTGGCCGCAGGCTGACCCGGCGCTGCTCGAGCGCGAGACGTTCGAGCTGGTCGTCCAGGTCAACGGCCGCGTCCGGGACCGTGTGGAGGTGCCCGTCGGGCTGGACGATTCCGAGCTCCTCGACCGGGCCAAGGAGCTCCCGCGTGTGCGCGCGCACCTGGACGGCAAGGAGATCCGCAAGGAGATCGTCGTCCCGGGCAAGCTCGTCAACCTCGTCGTCTAGCGCCGGGTCGCTTCCGTACTCTGTGAGCGTGAACGTCATCGACGTTCTGCTGCTCCTCGGGGTCGCAGTCTTCTCCATCTTCGGCGCTCACCGGGGGCTCGCCGCGCAGGCGCTCTCGCTCGGCGGGCTCATCGTTGGCGCGATCGTCGGCTCGTTCGTGGCGCCGCTCTTCCTGCCGGACAACTCGCCGTGGATCCCGGTCGCGGGACTGGCCGGGGCGTTGATCGGCGCGTCGCTCCTGGGAGCGGCCGCCTCGGCGCTGGGGACGCCCGTGCGGGCCTTCCTGTCCATGAGGCCCGCCCTCTCGACGGTCGACCGCGTCGGCGGCATCGTCCTCGGCGGGCTGATCGCGCTCAGCGTCGGATGGCTCGTGGCCGTGCTGGCCCTCCACCAGCCGGCCCTCGGCCTCCGCGCCGAGATCCGCGAGTCGGTCCTCCTCCCGCGGCTCCTGAGCGCCGTCCCGCCCGACCGGGTGCTCCAGGCCCTCAACCGCTTCGACCCGCTGCCGCTCCTGCCGGGGCTCCAGGAGGCGCTGCCTCCGCCCGATCCGAGCGTGTTGCAGAGCCCGGGCGCCCGGGAGGCTGCGGGGAGCGTCCTCAAGCTCGAGGGAACGGCGTGCGGTGTCGGCACGCAGGGATCCGCCTGGGTCGTGCGGAACGGTCTCGTGGCGACGAACGCGCACGTGATCGCGGGGCACGAGGGGACGCGGGCGCTCGCCCCGAACGGCCAGGTGCTCTCCGCGACGCCGGTCTACGTCGACTCGCGGAACGACATCGCGCTCCTGCGTGTCCGCGGCCTGGAGGTCGGGGCGCTGCCGGTCAACACCGACCCCGACCTGCCGCGGCCGGTCGCCCTGCTCGGTTATCCGCGGAACGGCGCGCTGACGGCAACCGCGGCGACCGCCGGCGAGGCGCGGACGGTGCTCTCCCCGGACGCCTACGGACGGGGCGTGCGGCCGCGGGTCGTCGTGCCGCTCCGCGGCGCCGTACAACCCGGCGAGAGCGGCGGCCCGGTGGTCGATCGGCGCGGGCGCGTCGTCGCGATGATCTTCGGCGGTACGCGCGACGGCAACGGCGGCTACGCCGTCCCGGTCGACATGGTCGTCAGCGCGGCCGCGGGCGAGCTGCGCAGGGTCGATCCCGGGCCCTGCATCGTGCGCTAGCCGGCGCGCTTTCGACACGGTCCGCGCGCCACACGCGCGTTTTTCCGCGCCACCATCGACTGCATGCGAGCTTTCGTGGTGGCAATCATGTGCGCCGCGCTCTGGGCCGCCGGTGGTGCGCGCGCGGCGGTGGTGGCGATACCCCCCGAGACCGACGTCGGCCTGCCGTTCTGGTGCGACTGGAGCTACGACTGGGAGTCGCGCTGCTACCGGGACGACGGCCCGCGCCTGCCGATCGGCGGCGTCGACGACAAGGTCTGGCGTGCAGCGCTCCGCTTCTCGCTCTCGCCCGTGCCGGCCGGAGCGGCGATTTCGTCCGCCCGGCTCTCGATCTACCACGACGGGACGTGCGTGGCGCCGCGCCTCACCACCGTCCCGTGCGCGGTCGGCTACGTCGTCGACGCGCACCGGATCCTGTCGCCGCCGTGGTCGCGCGAGCGCGAGCCGGACTTCGACGAGCGGGTTGCAGGAACCGACGTCGTGCTTTCGCCGGACATGCCGCAGTGGCTCGGATGGGACGTCACCGCGCTCGTCCGCGCCTGGCATCTCGGGACGGCTGCGAACAACGGTGTCCTCCTGAAGCTCCAGGACGGCGACGAGGCCTACGGCTCGAGCGGGCCGTACGGGCCCTCCGCAACGTCTCCCCACGTCGCCCTTCGCCCGCGGCTCGTCGTCCACTACGCGCCGGGCGGGGGATAGCCCGTGCAGATGCCGACGATCTCGCGAGCGCAGGCGCTCGCCTATGCCGTCGCGCTCCTCGTCGCTCTCACGATCGCCGGCCGGGTGGTGCTGGGCGGCAACGAGGCGCGGCCGGCGGCTAGCGTCGGCTCCGTCGCGCTCGACGTCGAGGAGGAGCCGCCTCGTCGGCTGGTCGTGCACGTCGCCGGCGCCGTCAACCGGCCCGGGCTCTACGAGCTCGACGAGGGCAGCCGCACCGACGACGCCATCGCCGAGGCGGGAGGAGCCAAGCCGAAGGCCGCCCTCGAGCTCGTCAACCTCGCCGCCCCGGTCGCCGACGGCCAGCAGGTACTCGTGCCGCTTCGCGGTGCGGTCGCGGCGCCCGGCGGCGAGAGCGGCGGGACGGCCGCGCCCGGGGGCAAGGTGAGCCTCAACTCGGCGACCATCGAGCAGCTCGACGCGCTGCCGGGGATCGGCCCCGTCACCGCGCAGCAGATCATCGACTTCCGCACGGCCAACGGCGGCTTCGGCTCGATCGAGGAGCTCGACGCGGTTCCCGGGATCGGCCCTGCCCGGCTCGAGCAGCTGAGAGAGCTCGTGAGCCTGTGAGCGGGGTGTGGACCTCCACCACCTCCATCGGGTGCCCGCGGCGCACCTCCTCGCCGCCGCGCTCTGCCTGGGCCTCGCGCTCGCCCTTTTCGCCCGCCAGGCCCACGTCGGGCTCGCGCTCGCCGCCGGCGGCGTCGGTCTGCTCGCGGTCCTCTTCGCTCCCGCGCGCGTCCCGCTGCTCGCGGTCGCCCTGGTGCTCGCGGGCGTCTGGTGGGGGAGCGCGCGCCTCGAAGAGCTCGATTCGAGCGTGCTCGAGCAGGAGATCGGTCGTGCAGCTCTCACACGCGTCGAGGTGACGGGCCCGGCGCGGCGGAGCCAGTTCGCGGTACGCGTTCCGGTTCGGGTGCTCCGCTTCGGCCGCGTAGAGCTCCGCGAGCGCGCGCAGCTCGACCTTCCGCCGGAGCGCGCTCCGCCGCAGGGCTCGATCCTGGAGGTCGCCGTCACGGTCGCGCGTCCGCGGGCGCCCGACGTCGAGGGCGGGTTCGACGAGGCGGCCTACCTCCGGCGCCAGGGTACGCACGTCGTCCTGCGCGGAGGGGGCTTCCGCGTCGTCGGACGCCGAGGCGGGCTCGGCGCCGTCGCCGATGCGCTGCGCAGTGGCGTGGGCCGCTCGCTCGAAGCGATCCCTCCCGGGGAGCGGCGTGCTGTTCTCGCCGGCGTCGTCCTCGGCGAGGACGAGGGGCTCGACCAGGAGCTGCGCGACCGTTTCCGAGCCTCCGGGCTCTACCACCTGCTCGCCGTCTCGGGCCAGAACGTCGCCTACGTCGTCATCGGGATGATCCTCCTGGCCTGGACGCTCGGCTTCCCCCGCTGGATGGGGGAGATCGGGGCGCTCGGTGCGGTCTTCGCCTACGTGCTCTCGGTCGGCTGGCAGCCTTCGGTCGTCCGGGCCGGGGTCGCGGGCGGGCTCGCATCCCTCGCATGGCTGGCGGCGAGGCCGCGCGACCGCTGGTACTTCCTGCTCGTCGGCGCAGCCGTGTTGCTCGCGTGGAACCCGTACAGCGTCCTCGAGCCCGGCTTCCAGCTGTCGTTCGCCGCGGTGGCGGCCATCTTCGTGCTCGTCCCGCGGATCGAGGCCAGGCTCGAGGGCTACCCGCTTCCGGCCAAGCTCGCCGAGGTCGTCGCGCTCTCCGCTGCGTGCGGGGCCGCGACCGCTCCGATCCTGTGGCTCCAGTTCGGCGCGATCCCCGTCTACTCGCTCGTGGCGAACGCCCTCGCGGCGCCCATAGTCGCGCCGCTCCTCGGTCTCGCGCTCGCGGCAGCCGCCCTTCACCCTGTCGTGCCAGAGGCGGCGGCGGCGCTCGTGTGGATCGACGCGTGGCTGGCCGCGTACCTCGCGTTCTGCGCGCGACTGGTCGGGGGTCTTCCGTACGCACAGGTCGAGTCGGGCGTGGCTGTGCTCGCCCTGCTCGGTGGCGCACTTTTCCTCACGCTGCTCGTCCGTGCGCGGCGCCGCTGGGCCTGGCGATCGACGGCCGTGGCCTGTGGCCTCGTCCTGGTCTTCGTTGCGTGGAGGAGCGTCCCGGACGACTCGCCTCCGGTCCCCGACGGCCTCCGGATCACCGTGCTCGACGTCGGCCAGGGAGACGCGATCCTGCTCCAGGTCCCGCAAGGCGCGGTCCTGGTCGACCAGGGCCCTCCCGAAGCCGACGTCGCGGGCCAGCTCGAGGACCTCGGCGTCGAGCGCCTCGAAGCGCTCGTCCTGACCCATCCCCAGCGCGACCACATCGGCGGCGCCGTCGACGTGCTCGACGCGATCGAGGTCGGGGCCGTGCTCGATCCGCGCATCCCGGCCGAGAGCGAGGACCACGACGCTGCGGTTGACGCCGCGGAGGAGAACCACGTCCCGGTCATCCCCACCCGCGCAGGCCAGCACCTGCGGATAGGCGCGTTGCGCCTGCGGGTGCTCTGGCCCGACGGCCCCGGCCTGCCGGGCGACGACCCGAACAACCGCGCGGTCGTCCTGGTGGCGAGCTACGGAACGATCGACGCCCTCCTGACCGCCGACGCCGAGGGGAACGTCACGGTGCCCATCCGGCCGCCGCCCGTGGAGATCCTCAAGGTGGCCCACCACGGTTCCGCCGACGACTCGCTGCCCGCCTTGCTCGACCTGCTCGACCCCGAGATCGCGGTCGTCTCCGTGGGCCGCGACAACGACTACGGCCACCCGACGCAGTCCACCATGGCGACGCTCGGCGGGTTCTCCGACCTCGACGTCTACCGCACCGATCTGGACGGCCGGGTGACGATCGAGACCGACGGCAGCCGCGTCTCGGTGAGGCCGGAGCGCTGACATATGCTTGCCCGCAGTGGCCGAGGGCGAGCTCCGTCCGATCTACCTCATCACCGGCGGGGACCGTCCGAAGATCCGGCGTGCGCTCGAGCGCCTGCGCGCACGCTTCGGCCAGGAGTCGGTCGAGACGCTCGCGGCCGAGTCCGCGAGCGGGGAGGAGGCTGTCGCGGCCTGCAACTCGCTCGGCCTTTTCTCCGGCGAGGGCGGCCGCCTGGTGATCGTCGAAGGCGTGGAGGCCTGGAAGAAGGACGACGAGGAGGCCGTCGCCGGCTACGTCAAGGACCCTGTCGCGGGCGCGGTGCTGGTCCTCGTTGCGGGCGGCGACCTCAAGGGCTCGTCCCTGCCGGCGCTCTGCAAGAAGGCGGGCGAGGTGCTCACGTACGAGGTGCCCAGGCCGCGCGACCTCCCCTCGTGGGTGCGCGCCCAGTTCGAGCGCCTCGGCGTCAATGCCGACGGCGAGGCGGCGCGCGCGCTGGTCGACGTGGTCGGCGAGGACGCGACTGCGCTCACGACCGAGGCCGAGAAGCTCGCGGCGTGGGCGGGCGGCGACCAGATCGGCCGCCGCGAGGTGGAGCAGCTGGCCGTGCCGTCGACTGACGCCTCCGCATGGGCGATCATGGACGCCTGGGGCGGGCGCAACATGGCGGGGACGCTCACCGCGGCGCAGGCGGACCTCGAGCACGGTGAGGAGCCCTTCGTCATCGCCATGCGCCTCGCCTCCCAGGTCGCATTGGTGCGCCAGGTGCAGGCCCTTGCGGAGGAAGGCCTGGGCGCGAAGGACATCGCCAAGAAGATCCGCAAGCACGAGTTCCGCGTCCGCAAGGCGCTGGGCCACGCCGACAATTACACGCGCGACGAGCTCGACGATGCCGTCGTGAGGCTCGCGGCGCTGGACGCGGCGCTCAAGGGATCCAGCAGGCTGACCGGCGAGCTCGAGCTGGAGCGTGCGCTCGTCGAGCTCGTGGCCCGACCTGAAGCACTCGCCGCGCGGGGCTAGCTGCCGGCGACGAGCCGGGCTGCCTGCGACTTCTTGCGGGCCGCGCGGTTCGGGTGCATCGCGCGCGTGGCGGCGGCCCTGTCGAGGCAGCGGACGAGGTCGCGGTGCGCCTGCGTCGCGGCGTCCTTGTCGCCGTCGGCAACAGCGGTCTCGAGCCGCTTGTAGAGCGTCTTCGCGGTCGAGCGGTAGTGCAGGTTCTCGAGCCGCTGGCGGGCGGCGATCGAGACACGGCGCTTCTGTTGCTTGATGTTCGGCATACGGAGGAAAAAGGCCCCGGCGGGCCGCGCAGATCGTAGCAAGAGCCGCCCTTCCGGCCGCTCACCTATCCTCGATCCGGTGACGATCGAGGCGGAGGCCGACGAGGCCAAGTCCACCAGGCGGCCCCGCCGCCTCGCCTGGTCGACAGCGATCTTCGCCGCGGCGACCGGCCTCTCCCGGGTCCTCGGCCTGGTCCGGGAGATCATCGTTCGGAAGTACTTCGGCGTAGAGGGGGCCGGGATCAACGCCTTCACGGTCGCGTTCCAGGTCCCGAACCTCGTCCGCGCGCTCGCGGCGGACATGGCGCTCGGGGCCGCCTTCGTGCCGGTGTTCAGCGAGTTGCTGGACAAGGGAGAGCGATCGAGGGCCTGGCGGGTTGCCTCGACGTTCCTGTGGCTGACGGTCCTCGTCCTCGGCGCCGTCACCGGGATCTTCATGCTGATCGCGCCCTGGGTCATGGGTCTCTTCGGCTACGGCGAGCTGGCGGCGGATCTCGCGCGCGTGCTCTTCCCCGTCGTCCTGTTCATGGGTGTGTCGGGAGTCGTCGTCGGCATCCTCAACTCCTACGACGAGTTCGCCGTCCCGGCGCTCATGCCGGTCCTCTGGAACCTCGCGATCATCGTCTCGCTGGTGGTCTTCGTCCCGCGCTTCGAGAGCGTCGAGGCGCAGCTCTACGTCTACGCGGGCGGCATCCTGGCCGGCACGATCATCCAGGCGATCACGCCGGTCTGGTGGCTCCGCGGCCGCGACGGCCGGATCCGCGCAGTCCTCGATCTCCGCGACCCGGCGGTGAAGCGCATCCTCATGCTGATGCTGCCCGTGACTCTGGGCGTCGGGCTCATCAACTTCAACCTCGTGATCAACATGTTCTTCGCGGCCCGGTTCGTCGACAAGAACCTGGCTCCGAGCGCGATCGACGCGGCGTTTCGGATCTACATGCTCCCGCAGGGGATGTTCTCGGTCGCGGTGGCCACCGTCCTCTTTCCGCGGCTGTCGCGCCTCGCCTCCCGCAACGACATCGTCGGGTTCCGGGAGACGGTGTCGCTCGGCCTCCGCCAGATCGGCTTTCTCCTTCTGCCTGCGAGCGCCATCGGTGCAGTGCTCGCCGTGCCGGTCACGCGCCTGCTCTACGAGCGCGGCGCCTTCGACGCGGACGAGACCCAGGTGGTGGCCGCCGCACTTGCGGCCTTCTCGCTCGGGCTGACCTTCAACGGGACGATGCTGATGCTCAACCGCGCCTTCTTCAGCCTTCAGTCGGCCTGGGTGCCGACGGCGGTCGCGCTCGGCAACCTCGCCCTGAATATCGTGCTGAACGCGGCCCTCTACCGCGTCGGCGTCTGGGGGATTCCGCTCGCCACCTCGATCGTCAACATCGCCGGGACCGCTGCACTCCTCGTCTTCATTCGAGGGCGCCTCGGCAGGATCGACGGTCGAGCCCTCGCGTCCTCCTACGCTCGCATCATCGCCGCGTCCGCGGCCGCCGCCGGGGTCGCCTTCGCGGTCTGGTACGGCCTCGACGAGCTTCTCGGCCGCTCGCTCGGCGGGCAGATCGTGTCCGTGGGCACCGCCGTCCTCGTCGGCGCCGCCGCCTACCTCGGTCTGGCGGCGCTCATCCGCGTCCGCGAACTGCAGACTCTCCTGTCGTTGCGTCGGCGATCAGCTACAACGACCGAGGAATGAGCTCGCTCGACCGCATCCGCAACTTCTCGATCGTGGCGCACATCGACCACGGCAAGTCGACGCTGGCCGACCGCATCCTCGAGGTCACCCAGACGCTGACCGGGCGCGAGATGCGCGAGCAGGTGCTCGACTCGATGGACCTCGAGCGCGAGCGCGGGATCACGATCAAAGCCCAGGCGGTCCGGGTCATGTGGCGCGGGCACCAGCTCAACCTGATCGACACGCCCGGGCACGTCGACTTCACCTACGAGGTCTCCCGCGCCCTGCAGGCGTGCGAGGGCGCGGTGCTCGTCGTCGACGCCGCGCAGGGCATCGAGGCCCAGACCCTCGCGAACGCGTACCTCGCCATAGAGAACAACCTCGAGATCGTCCCCGTCGTCAACAAGATTGACCTGCCGCAAGCTGACCCCGACGGTGCGGCGGCAGAGCTGGCCGACCTGATC
>DASSCF010000056.1:0-10538 GCA_035698025.1 Gaiellaceae bacterium | reverse complement strand
GCACCGCGGCACGACCGGGCTCCTCGACCTCCTGGTCGAGGGGATCCCGTCGCCCGCCAAGAAGCCCATGGCCGTGGACGTCGACGGCGGCGGCCCGGCCGCCTTCGTCTTCAAGACGGTCGCCGATCCCTTCGCGGGCCGGATCAACCTCTTCCGCGTCCTGGCGGGCACGCTCTCGTCCGACTCGACGCTCGTCAACTCGCGCACCAAGAACAAGGAGCGCGTCGGCCAGCTCCTCGTCCTCCAGGGGAAGGACCACGAGCAGGCGCACGAGTTCGGGGAGGGAGACATCGGCGCGGTGGCCAAGCTGAAGGAAACGGCCACCGGCGACGTGCTGCTCGGGGCCGACAAGCCGGTCGACATCGCGCCCCTCGACTTCCCCAAGCCCGTCATGAGCTTCGCCATCGAGCCGAAGGCCAAGGGAGACGAGGAGAAGATGGGCACGGCCCTCAGGCGCCTGGCCGAAGAAGATCCGACGCTGACGCTCCACCGCGACGAGCAGACCGGCGAGCAGCTCCTCGGCGGGCTCTCGCAGGTGCACGTCGAGGTGGCGGTCGAGCGCCTCAAGCGCCGCTTCGGCGTCGAGGTCGACCTGCACCAGCCGCGCGTCCCGTATTTGGAGACGATTCGGAAGGAGTCGCGCGCGCAGGGCCGCTACAAGAAGCAGACCGGCGGCCGCGGCCAGTTCGGCGACTGCCACGTCGTCCTCGAGCCGCTTCCGGGCCACGAGGGCTACGAGTTCGTGGACAAGATCGTCGGCGGCGTCATCCCGCAGGGCTTCCGTCCCGCGGTCGACAAGGGCATCCAGGAGGCCATGACGCGCGGCGAGCTCGCCGGCGCCCCGGTCACCGGCGTGCGCGTCCTCCTCGTCGACGGCTCGTACCACACGGTCGACTCCTCGGAGATGGCGTTCAAGATCGCCGGCTCCATGGCCTTCAAGAGCGCATACGAGAAGGCCAACCCGGTGCTGCTCGAGCCGATCATGTCGCTCGAGGCCGTCGTCCCCGACGACAGCGTGGGCGCGATCAACGGCGACCTCAACTCGCGCCGCGGGCGCCTGCTCGGCATGGAGCCCACCGGCGCCGGCATGACGACCATCAAGGCCGAGGTGCCGATGGGGGAGATCCTCACGTACTCCCAGTCGCTCACCTCGCTCACCGGCGGTCGGGGCGACTACACGCTCGCCTTCCTCCGCTACGAGGAAGTGCCGTCGCACATCGCGCAGAAGCTCATCGAGGAAGCCCAGCGCGAGCGCGAGGAGGCCAAGGCATGAGCGTCGTCCGCCGCCAGGACGTCCAGCGCAGCTGCGCAATCTGCCATCGCACGCTCCTCATGGGCGAGCGGGCCACGCGCTTCACGCCGGGCGGCGACAACTGGGTCGACGTGTGCGCGCTCTGCACGATCACGGCCGACGAGCACGGCTGGATCAAGGAGGGGAGCCCGACGACGCCGATCGTGGCCGAGCGGGGGCGCCGCCGGCGCTTCGGCGGGCTTGCCGCGCTGCTCGAGCCGAAGAGGGTCGAGCCCGAGCCCAACGTGAGCGAGCCGATGCTGCGCCGCCTGAACCCCGAGGAGCAGGCAGTGGTCGAGGCCGCCGAGCTCTTCAACGACAGCGCCTACTGCCGCACGATCGCCGGGATCGCCAAGAGCCTCGGCGACGCGCGCGTCAGCCTCCTGCCGCTCTCCGGCGTCAATCCCGAGGTCGTGATCACGGTCGCCTGGGACATCTCCTGGTACCAGTACCGCGTCGTCTTCGAGTCCGGGCAGCCGGTGCGCCTGGCCGAGCGGGGCTACGAGCTCGACGAGCTCAACCCGCGCTTCGCGCACTGGAACGGGCACCTTGGCCCCGACGGCCGGGTGACCCCCGACATCCCGAAGCTCTAGTGTCACGCGGCCGTTGCCGATAGAGATGGAGACGATGATCTACTGCGTCATTCCAGAGGAGCTCGAGGCCGAGCTCTACGAGAAGCTCGTCGAGCACTACAAGGACAACCCGAACGTCGAGGTGATCGTCGACCGGCGCTCGGGCCCCGACCGCCGCACCAACGGCAGCGGTCCGCCGGAGGGCGAGAAGCGCGTCATCCGCGACCGGCGCCGCCAGCGGCCGTCCTTCGGCACGACGGACGTTCCCGAGTCGGCCTTCGAGTAGCCGCCCGGCGCGCTCAGGTCGAGCGCAGCCGCAGCATCGCCGCCACCCCGAGCACCGGGCCCGGCACCAGGAACGCGAACGCCCAGCGCCAGCCGACGTCGTCTGCGAGCACGGGGATGAGCCAGATCGTCGCCACGGTGAGCGTGAAGCCGACGGCCAGCTGCATCGTCAAGGCGGTCCCGACGTAGGCCTGGTCGGCGTGCTCGGTGACGAGCGTCGAGAACTGCGCCGAGTCGCCGACGACCGTGAACCCCCAGAGAAGCCCGACGAGGAGCACGAGCCAGCCCGGCGCGTCCACGAGGAGGCCGATGAGCAGCGCGCAGGCTCCGGAGACGGCCATCATCCCCGCCGTCGTCTCGGGCCGGCCGATCCGGTCGCCGAGCAGGCCTCCGACCCAGCATCCCAGCGCACCGGCGGCGATGACGGCGAACGCCGCATAGGCAGCCTCCGCGCCCGCCTCCACGGTGGTCGCGTAGAAGACGACGAACCAGGCCCACATGGCGTAGAGCTCCCACATGTGGCCGAAGTAGCCGAGGCTCGCGAGCCTGACGCCGCGGTTCGCGAACACGCGCCCGGCCTGGCGCGGGTCGAAGATCGCCTCAGGGAACGGGTAGGGGCCGTCACGCACGGCGAGGGCGAGGAGGCCGCCCGCGAGGGTCAGGGCCGAGGTGGCATAGACGACGGTCTGCCACTCGAGCCCGCCCAGGCCGTTGACGAGGTGCGGCACGGCGGAGCCGAGGGTCAGCGCCCCGACGAGCACGCCGAGCGCCGTCCCGCGCCCGCGCCGGAACCACGTGGCCATGAGCTTCAGCGCGGGTGGGTAGACGCCGGCGAGGAAGAACCCGGTGACGAAGCGCAGCGGGATCGCCGCGCCGGGGCCGGAGACGGCCGCCAGGAGGACGTTCGCGCCGGCCGCTCCCAGCGCTCCTGCGAGGACGACGACGCGCGGCGCGACCACGTCGGCGACGTTGAACACGCTCGACACCAGCGCTCCCGCCACGAAGCCGAGCTGGACGGCGATCGTCAGCCACGCGGCAGACGTGTCCGAGAGGCCCCACTCGGCGCGGAGCTGCGGCACGACCGCGGACGCCGAGAACCACGTCGTCATCGCCAGGACGAGCGCCGCTGCCAGCGTCGCGAGCGCGCGGCCGCGGCCGGGCGCTAGATCGGCTCGGTCCATACGAGCGCCGTGCCGTCGAGGACGACCGTCCCCTCCTGGTTCGAGATGGTCGTGCGGAGCTTCGTGATCGGCTTGTCCTCGCGGGCCTCGAGCACCTCGACCTCGGCCGTGATCTCGTCCCCGGGCGCAACGGGTGCCTTGAAGCTCCAGTCCACGTGCAGGAAGACGCTGCCGGGGCCGGGGAGGTCCTCGGCGACGACGGCGTTCAGGAGGCCGGTCGTGACGCCGCCCTGGACGATGATCCGGCCGAAGCGGGAGCGTCCCGCAGCGGCCTCGTCGTAGTGGAGCGGGTTGCGGTCGCCGGTCAGTTCGGTGAAGAGCGCGATGTCCTCGGCACACACGCGGCGCGTGCGGCGGGCAGTGTCGCCGACGGTGGTCACGGTGCGAAGCCTAGAATCGACGGCTGAATCACGACAAGGAGCGAGATGGCGACCGCAGCGACAGAGACTTCGAAGAACTACATCGGCGGCGAGTGGGTCGACGCCACCGGAGACGAGACGTTCGACACCACGAACCCCGCGAACGGCGAGACGATCGGGACGTTCCCGCGCTCGTCCGACGCCGACGTCGACCGCGCCGTCGAGGCCGCGAAGGAGGCCTACGAGAGCTGGCGCCTGACGCCCGCGCCGCGCCGGGGCGAGGTCCTGTTCCAGGTCGCGCAGCGGTTCGCGGACGCGAAGGACGAGCTGACCGAGCTGATGGTGCGCGAGATGGGCAAGGTGCGCGCCGAGGCGGGCGGCGACGTTCAGGAAGCGATCGACATGACCTTCTACATGGCCGGCGAGGGCCGCCGCCTCTTCGGCCAGACGACGCCGTCGGAGATGCCGGACAAGTTCCAGATGAGCATCCGCCAGCCCGTCGGCGTCGTCGGCGCGATCACGCCGTGGAACTTCCCCATCGCCATCCCGAGCTGGAAGATCGCGCCCGCGCTCGTCGCCGGGAACACGGTCGTCTTCAAGCCGGCGCGCGACACTCCGATGCTCGGCCAGCGCTTCGTGGAGATCTTCGCGGAGGCGGGGCTGCCCGCGGGCGTCCTCAACATCGTCCACGGCGGCGGCGAGTCGGTGGGCGAGAAGCTCGTCAAGCACGAGGACGTGCCGCTCATCTCGCTCACGGGGTCGCGCGAGGTCGGCGTGAAGACGGCGGAGAACGGCGCCGCCTACCTCAAGCACATCCACCTCGAGCTCGGCGGCAAGAACGCCATCATCGTCATGGACGACGCCGATCTCGACCTCGCGGTCGAGGGGATCATCTGGTCGGCGTTCGGCACGTCGGGCCAGCGCTGCACGGCGGCCAGCCGCGTGATCGCCGGCAAGGGCGTCTACGACGCGCTCACGTCGAAGCTCGTCGCGACGACCGAGAAGCTGCGGCTCGGAGACGGCCTCGAGAGCTCCACCGACGTCGGCCCGGTCGTCAACCGCGCCGCCCTGGAGAAGATCCACTCGTACACGGAGATCGGCAAGGGCGAGGGGGCGACGCTTCTCACCGGCGGCGAGATCGCCACCGAGAACGGGCTCGACAAGGGCTCGTTCTACCGGCCGACGATCTTCGGTGACGTCGAGCCGGGCATGCGGATCGCCCAGGAGGAGATCTTCGGGCCGACGACGGCGCTCATCCGAGCGACGGACGTCGACGAGGCGATCAGGATCGCGAACGGCATCGAGTTCGGCCTCTCGTCCTCGATCTTCACGCGCGACGTGAACAAGGCCTTCAAGGCGATGCGCGACCTGAACGCCGGGATCACGTACATCAACGCCGGCACCACCGGCGCCGAGGTGCACCTGCCGTTCGGCGGCACGAAGGGCACCGGCAACGGCCATCGTGAAGCCGGCACGGCGGCGCTCGACTTCTACACCGAGTGGAAGTCGATCTACGTCGACTACTCCGGCAGGCTCCAGCGCGCGCAGATCGACTAGAAGACCGCATGCTGGAGAAGGTCAACCTGGCCGACAAGCTCGCGAGCTTCGACGAGATCTTCAGCCCGCGGATCGTCGGGTACTACAACGACACGAAGATCCAGGTCGCGAAGACGCAGGGCGAGTTCGTGTGGCACTCGCACGCGGACACGGACGACCTCTTCCTCGTCCTCAAGGGGAAGCTGCGGGTCGAACTGCGCGACGGCGCGGTCGACGTGGGGGAGGGCGAGCTGCTCGTCGTCCCGCGCGGCGTCGAGCACAGGCCGGTGGCCGACGAGGAGGCGCACGTCCTGCTGCTCGAGCTCGAGGGCACGCCGAACACCGGCGACGCGGACGTCGAGGCCGCTCCCGAGGTCGAGATCTGAGCCGCAAGCTCGTCGTCTTCGTGCCGCGGGAGGCGCTCGACTCCGTGCGCGCGGCGCTCTTCGCCGCCGGTGCAGGTCGCATCGGCGCTTACGAGCGATGCTCGTGGTACACGGCCGGGACCGGGACGTACTTCGGCGGCGAGGGGACCTCCCCGAAGTACGGGGAGGCCGGTCGCGAGGAGCGCGTCTCCGAGATCCGTCTCGAGACCGTGTACCCGGTCGAGCTCGAGGCCGACGTCGTGCGGGCGTTGCGTGAGGCCCACCCCTACGAGGAGCCCGCGTTCGACCTGTACGAGACGCTCGAGCCGCCCGCGTGAAGGCGCGTATGTTCACGGACGGCGGCGCGCGCGGGAATCCCGGGCCGGCCGCGTCCGCCTACGTGATCGAAGCCGAGGACGGGACGGTGCTCGCAGCGCACGGTGAGGCGATCGGGGTCGCCACGAACAACGTCGCGGAATACCGCGCTCTCGTCACGGGTCTCGAGCGGGCGCGCGACCTCGGGCTCGACGCGCTGGAGGTCGTCTCCGACTCGGAGCTGCTCGTGAAGCAGATGCGTGGTGAGTACAAGGTGAAGAACGAGGCACTCCGCGACCTGTCGATCCAGGCCTCGCGCCTGGCCCGCGAGATCGGCGACGTGCGCTACACGGCCGTCAGGCGCGAACACAACGAGCTGGCCGACCGCCTCGTCAACGATGCGCTCGACGAAGCGCAGCGCTGAGCACCGGGTCGCGGCCCGCGAAGAAATCGTCGGAGGTCAGCTCGACCGGCGCGTCTGGCTCGAATGTGACGCGGGGATCCTTTCCCGCGGGCGCCCAGTGGACCGCCGCGATCTGGGCCGACCATCCGCTCTCGGGCAAGGCGACCGCGATCGTGTCGCCGTAGAGGTTCGGGCTCCCGCCCGAGGACTCGCCCACGAGCGTCGGGTCGGCGCCGGCCTCGAGCTCGGCGAGCAGGTTGGCGGCCGCAGAGAACGTCGTGCGCCCGACCAGCACGACGAGGTCGTCGACGGCAACGAGCTCTTCGAGCAGGGCGCCGTAGGTCGTGTTGTCCCCGCCGGGGTTGTGGCGCAGGTCGAGAACGACGCGCTCCACACCCGGACGTTTGGCCCGGCGTCGCAGCTCTCCCGCGAAGCCGACGGTGTTGCCCAGGGTCACGTTGTACGCGGCGTACACGACCCTCCCGTCGTCGACCGTCGTCAGCCAACGCTCCTCGAGGCGACGCGCGAGATAGGGAGGCTCCGGCCGAAGCGGGAGCCCTTGCGGCACTAGCGGGTGGAACAGGTCCGGGAAGGCTGCGCCGTAGGCCGACGCCGGCACGGGCCCGAGCGCGACGCTCTCCTGGCGCCCGTCCGGCCAGGCGAGCTCGAGGACGACCTCGTCGGGTGAGGCCGTCACGCCGAGGCCGTGGAGCACTTCGGCCACGAGCATGAACTGCGGAACGCGTGCTCTCCGGCTGCTTGCGTTGTCGCGCGGAACCAGCGGCTCGACGAGCGCGCGCACATGGTCGGCGGGCACGCCCGCCATCGCTTCGACGCGCGCGCCGACGAGGTCCGGGCGCTCGATCGCGGCCACGACGTGCATTCCGTCGGCGAAGTCGTAGAGACGGACGGGCAGAAGGTGCGGCTCCCGGTCGTGCTCGGGGTCGAGTGGGAAGATGCCGCTGTGCCCGTCCCGCTCGCCGAGCAGGGCGAGGAGGCGCATGAGCTCGACGAGGCGCTCGTCCGGCTCGAGCCCTGCGTAGCGGTCCGAAAGATCGTCGGCCGCCGCCCGAAAGTCGGCCTCGGAGACCGAATGCCACGGATCAGGGTGGATCCGCTCGATGCCGTCGAGGAGCACGGCGACGTCGCCGGGCGCCGGCGCCTCGCCGCCCCCGGTCGTGGTCGGCGCGCTCGACCCGCCCGAGGTGCATCCCACCAGGACGAGGGCTAGACCGACCACCACGGCGTGCCTCATGCTTCCCTTGGACGGAGGGAGTGGAGAGATGTTAGTAGCACTAAACTGGATGGCCTGATGGTCGACGTCCCCGTCGGCAGCCGGCTGCGCGCCCTGAGGAAGGAGCGGGGAATGACGATTCCTCAGCTCGCGGCTGCGACCGACCTGACGAACGGCTTCATCAGCCAGCTCGAGCGCGACCTGACCTCGGCGTCGCTCTCGTCCCTCGCACGGATCGCCGCCGCCCTCGACGTCAGGCTCGGCCACCTCGTGGACGGAACGCCGGAGGGTGAAGCGCAGAAGGTCCTCATGCTGCGCGGGCAGGAGCACGTGCTCCTGACGTCCTCCGACGAGCTCCGCTTCCACGTCACCGAGTCGCGCATCAATCCCGGAGGCACCGCCGGCGAGCAGCTCTACTCGTTGCCCGCGGACGTCGAGATCGTCTACGTCGCCGAGGGCGCGCTCGAGCTCCAGGTCGGCGACACCGTCCATCGCCTCGAAACCGGCCATTCGCTCACGTATTCGCCACGCGATCCGCACACCTGGCGGAACCCCTCTGAGACGGAGCCGGCGGTCGTCCTGTGGCTGGCCGTCCCCAATCCCTACGCGCGGCTATAATCCGCCCCGCACGCGGATGTAGCTCAGTTGGCTAGAGCGTCTGCTTGCCATGCAGAAGGTCGTGGGTTCGAGTCCCATCATCCGCTCTCAGAAGCCCGCCGGAAACGGCGGGTTTTTGTGTGCGGCGGCTCCCGCGCGTCAGAGGCGCGTCGGTGGCTGCTCAGTATCGCGCCATCGGGAACTACGAGCGCGGCGCGGGCCCACGACGGCGGCCGCTTGACGGTGCTGTGAGCCGTATGGGCAGATTCCGTCACGCGGTCGCGGGCGCCTAGCCCAGCAGCAGGGCAACGACGGCTCCGAACGAGAGAAAGGGCCCGAAGGGAACGCCCATGCGCATGGCGGGCGCTCCATGGCACGCGAGGAGCGCCAGCGCCGCCGGGAGGACGGCGAGCGAGGCGACGACGATGGCGAGCAGGACGCCTTGCCCGAGGACGAGCCCGAGGAGGAACGCCAGCTTCACATCGCCCATCCCGACACCGGCCCGGCCCGCAAGGAGCGGGAGCAACAACACGAGCGCCGCCCCGAAAGCGGCGAGCGTCCACTCGAGCAAGCGGCCCGGGGACAGCAGGGCTTGAAGCGGTAGCGCGACCGCAATCGCGGGCAGGACAATCGCGTTGGGGAGTACCCGGCGCTCGAGATCGATCGCGGACAGCATGACGAGCAGCGCCGCGAGCGAAGCAGCCACCGCTCCGCGACTTGTCGCGCCGTAGTGAAGCAGGACGGCGGCGGCGACGCCAGCGCCGACGACGGCGACCACGACTCCGCGCACGCCAGTGCTCGGGAGGGCCGAGGAATCAGTGGGCGGCATGAGGCCTTTCCTCCGCGTAGCACCACTCGATCGCAGCTCTGAGTTCCGCGATTGGGCCCGACCTATCGACGTGAGTCACCGAGGCGAGCGACAGCGTTTCGCCTTCCTCGCGGAGAAGCAGCGGCCGCCCGCGCGGATAGAGAAGGTCAAGCGCGGCCACCGTTCGCGCCGCACGCGGGCGGGAGGGCGCCTCGTCGATGAGGATGACGTCGGCCCGGTGCTCGCGCGCGAGCTCGGCGAGCCTCAGAGGAGCGGCTTGACGCGTTGCTCTCACGGCATACCCGCTGCGTTCGAGCAGCAGCGACGTGACCCCGCAGAAGCTGCGGTCATCCGAGACGAGCAGTAGGCGCACGGCGTGAAGCCGCCGCACGGAGGCCGGAAGGCGATTGGGCGCCTCAGGCGCCATCGGCCGCCCGGTCCGACAGGGCCTCGCGTGGGCGCTCGCTGCGGCAAGACGAACGGGGACCTGCCCACTCCTCAAGGGGCTCTCGGACTAGGCGCGGCTGGGCAGGACGACATGCCATTCACAACTGGTATCGCACGGCGCCACCGTCCTCACCACCAGAAGGGTTGGTTGGAACCCACCTTTTCATCGGTTCCGACGGAAGACCCAGCAGTTACTTGTCTGGGCTAGGAGAACCGGATGGGGAGGAGGTGATTCTGAACATGATGGACTTCATCAGCCATCTTCGGAGCCGTGAGGAGGGGCAGGCGCTGGTCGAGTACGCGCTGATCCTCAGCCTCATCGCTGTGGTCTGCATCGGGGCCCTGACGCTGCTCGGCGGCAACGTCAACAACATCCTCAACCAGATCGCCGGCGCCCTCTAGGAGGGATGCCGTCTGCACGGGGCCTTCAGCCGCCGCCGTCCGACCGCACCAACGAATCGAGGGTCGCAGGGGCGGCGCTGGAGGCTCCGCGTGCAGAGAAGGAGTGAACAATGATCGACCGAGAAACCAGAATCGCATTCGGCCAGGAGGACGGGCAGGCGCTCGTCGAATACGCGCTCGTCCTGCTCCTGATCGCGTTGGTTACCGTCGCCGCGCTCACCTCGATCGGCGTCAGCGTCAGCTCGGCGATCACCAACATGGCGAACGGGCTCTGAGGACGCCGTTGCTGCGTGCGCTCAGAATCCGTGCGGCCGCAAGCGGCAAGTCCGAGGCCGGCGTTGCGCTCGTCGAGTTCGCGCTCGTCCTGCCGCTGCTCCTGATTCTCGTCTTCGCCATGCTCGATTTCGGCAAGGCGTTCAACTACTGGATCGACGAGACGCACCTCGCTAACGAGGGTGCGCGGTGGGCCGTGGTGAACAAGAACCCCGGCTCCGGCTCGCTCCAGCAGTACATCCAGCAGCAGGCCGACACTCCGGAGCTGCGAAACGGCGGAAGCGCCTCTGTCGCGACGCCTCTGCGGGTCTGCATCAGCTTTCCTAACGGCAGCGCCGAGGTCGGCGACCCGGTCCACGTGACCGCGAGCGTCACCTACAACTGGCTGCCCTTCCTCGGGTCGCGGGTCGGGATCGGCCAGACGACGATCACCGGCTCGTCCACCATGCGCCTCGAGGCCAGGCCGACGG
>DASSCF010000055.1:0-19827 GCA_035698025.1 Gaiellaceae bacterium | reverse complement strand
GCGTTTCCCGCGGCGATGCGCTACGCGGGGCCGCGCGAGGCGATCTGGCACGCGATCTGCCGCAAGAACTACGGCTGCTCGCATTTCATCGTCGGCCGTGACCACGCGGGCGTGGGGAGCTACTACGGCACCTACGACGCGCAGCTCATCTTCGACGACTTCGAGCCGCACGAGCTCGACATCGAGCCGATGTTCTTCGAGCACTCGTTCTGGTGCAAGGTCTGCGGCCAGATGGCGACGCCGAAGACCTGCCCGCACTCGGGCGACGACCACGTGTTCCTCTCGGGGACCAAGGTCCGCGAACTCCTCTCGCAGGGCGAGCTGCCGCCGGAGGAGTTCACGCGGCCCGAGGTCGCCGAGATCCTGATCGAGGCGTACAGGACCTAGTAAGAGGCAGAATCGCGGCGTGCGTCGATCCACGCTCGTCGCGGTGCTCGCGCTCGCGCTGATCGCGGCCACGGCCGCCGCGTTCGCGTGGACCGAGTCGCTGAAGCTCGAGCGGCTGCCGGTCGTGGGCCCGCGCTTCCCCAAGAGCTTCTCGCCGGTCTGCGTCTGCCCGACCGAGACGGCGAAGCTGCGGCTGCGCTTCCGCGTGGCCGACACGGTCGACGCGGACATCCTCGACGCCGACGGCGACGTCGTCCGCTCGCTCGGGAAGCGCCGCGTCCAACCCGGGCTCGTCACCTTCGAGTGGGACGGGCGCAACGACGAGGGCCGGATCGTCCCCGATGCGCCGTACCGGCTGCGCGTGGAGCTCGAGGACAAGCGGCGGACGATCGTCGTTCCCGACCGGGTCCTCGTCGACACCGTGCCGCCCGAGATCCTCAGCATGGACGTGGGCCGCGTGGCCTTCTCCCCGGACGGCGACGGCCACGCGGACGTCGTGGGCATCGACTACGAGGCGGACGGCCCGGCGGCGCCGCTCCTCTACGTCGGCGACCAGCTGGCACTCGAGCGGAAGGTCAGGCGTGCCCGCAGCGCCCTCATCTGGGACGGGACGGTCGACGGCGAGGTGCTCCCGCCGGGGCCGTACCGGCTCACGCTGAGGGTCCGTGATCCCGCCGGCAACATCTCCGCCCCGTCGGAGCGAGACCGGGTCGAGCTCCGGTACATCACGCTCTCGGCGGGCGTGTTCCGCGTACGACCCGGGAGCCGCCTGACGTTCGGGGTGGACACGGACGCGCCCAAATGGGGCTGGCGGCTCCAGCGGCTCCGCAACGGCAAGCTGCGGAGGGTCGTCCTCGACGGCGAGAGCACTCGCACCCTCGTGTCGCCCCGCCTTCGGCGGGGCGTCGTTGCGCCCGGCCGCTACCAGCTCCAGGTCTACCTGCTGGGCGCCAACCCGCGGGACCTGCCCAGGTCCGACACGGCCCTCGTGGTCGTGACCCGCCGCTAGCGGCAGGCCGCGCAGAGACCGGACACCTCGAGACGGTGTCCGGTGGTCACGAATCCGTGCGCCCGCGAGATCCGCTCGAGCCACGGATCGAGCTCGCAGTCGGCGAGCTCGACGACGCGGTGGCAGCCGGAGCAGACGAGGTGGTGATGATGGCCCTGGCCGCACCACCGGTAGCAGAGCTCGCCCGGACGGTGCGCGAGCGAGTCGATGACGCCGGCCTCGGCCAGGAGGCCGAGCGTGCGGTAGACGGTCGCCAGGCCGAGCTTCTCGCCGCCTGAGCGGAGGCGGTCGTGGAGCTCCTGGGCGGTGACATCGTCCCGTTCGCCCATCAGCTCGCTGAGCACCCGCACGCGCTGGCGTGTGGGGCGGACGCCGGCCTCGGAGAGTACGCCGATCGCGCTTTCTTGCACGGGTTCGGACACGCGGCTATGCTAGCACTCTCTGTGGTAACGAGAATCGTTCTCACTGCTGCCGCGCTGGCCGCGCTGCTCGCCGCGGGCTGCGGCGCGGACGCTTCCAGCGCCCCGGACGGCCGTACCGATATCGTCGCCGGCTTCTACCCGCTGGCCTTCGCGGCGGCCGAGCTCGGCGGCGACAGCGTCGAGGTGACGAACCTCACGCCGCCGGGCGCGGAGCCGCACGACGTCGAGCTCTCCGTCCGCGACGTCGAGCGCGTGCGCGACTCCGACCTCGTCCTCTATCTCGGCCAGGGGTTCCAGCCGGCGCTCGAGGACGCGGCCGAAGGCGACGACTCGGCAGTCGACCTCCTCGAGGGCCTCGACCTGCGCGAGGGCGAGGAGGGGGAGGACGCGCGCGACCCGCACGTCTGGCTCGACCCGGTGCGGTTCGCCGAGGTCGTCGAGCGGATCGGGGCGGAGCTGGGCGGCGAGGCTTCCGCCCGGCAGCTCGCCTCCGAGCTGCGCGCGCTCGACGAGGAGCTCAGCGCAGGGCTCGCGGACTGCGAGCGGCGTGAGCTGGTCACCGCGCACGACGCGTTCGGCTACCTCGGCGAGCGCTACGACCTGGAAGTGATCCCGATCACCGGCATCTCCCCGGAGACGGAGCCGAGCCCGCAGGACCTGGAGGAGGTCTCGGACATCGTCGAGGAGCGCGGCGTCACGACGGTCTTCGTCGAGCCGCTCCTCTCTCCGGAGATCGGCGAGACGGTCGCGCGCGAGGCCGGCGCCGAGACCGCGGTCCTGAACCCGCTCGAGGGGCTCACCGAGGAGGAGCTCGACCGCGGCGAGAACTACTTCACGGTCATGCGCGCGAACCTCGAGGCGCTCCGGAAGGGGCTCGGATGCCGGTAGCGGTCGAGCTCTCCGGGGTCGGTTTCGCCTATCGCCCCGGGCAGCCGGTGCTCACCGGCGTCGGCCTCACGATCGAGGAGGGCGAGTTCGTGGCCGTCGCGGGGCCGAACGGCGGCGGCAAGACGACGCTCGTCCGGCTCGCGCTCGGTCTGGCACGGCCGACGGCGGGCTCGGTCCTCCTCTTCGGCGAGCCGGCGCACCGGTTCTCACGGCGCGCGACGCTGGGGTACGTCGCCCAGCGGGCGCAAGTCGGTACGGAAGGCCCGGTGACGGTGCGCGAGGTCGTCTCCGCCGGCCGTCTGGCGCAGGGCGGCCTCTTCGGCCCACTGCGGCGGCGCGACCGCGCCATCGTGGACGAGGCCATCGCCGACGTCGGGCTCGCCGAGCTCGCCGACACGAGGCTCGCGGACCTCTCCGGCGGCCAGCAGCAGCGCGCGTTCATCGCCAAGGCGTTCGCGGCCGAGCCGTCGCTCCTCGTCCTCGACGAGCCGACGGCCGGCGTCGACGCCGAGTCGCAGGAGGCGCTTGCCCGCCTGCTCGGCCGCCTGCACGACGACCGGGGCGTGACCACGCTCTACGTCTCGCACGAGTTCGGAGCCGTCGAGGGCATCGTCGAGCGGCTCGTCCTCGTCCGCGGCGGCATCGTCTTCGACGGCCCGCCCGAGGCCCTCCCGTCGGCTTGGCACGACCCCTCGCACTCCCATGCTCGAGAGTGAGTTCATGCGCCTCGCGTTCGCGACGGGGGCCGTCGTCGGCCTCCTCGCGCCCGCCGTGGGCTTCTTCCTCGTTCAGCGGAACATGAGCCTCGTCGGTGACGGCGTCGGTCACACCGCCTTCGCGGGCGTCGCGGCCGGCTACCTGCTCGGCGTGTCGCCCGTGCTCACCGCGCTCGTCGCCGCCGTCGCCGGCGCGGTCGGCATCGAGTGGCTCCGGTCGCGCCATCGCGCCGCGGGCGACCAGGCGCTGGCGCTCCTCTTCTACACCGGGCTCGCGGCCGGGGTCGTGCTCGCCTCCTCCGCGGGCGCGCTCGACGTCGACCTCTTCTCGTTCCTCTTCGGCTCCATCCTCACGGTCACGCGCGGCGACCTGGTGCTCGTGGCCGTCCTCGGCGTCGCGGGCCTCGTCGTCATCGGGCTCCTGTACCGGGCGCTCGCCGCGGTCGTCATCGACGAGGAGGGCGCCAGGGTCGCCGGCGTCCCGGTCGCGGCGCTGAACGTGCTCGTCGCGGGGCTTGCGGGCGTGACCATCGGCCTCTCGATGCAGATCGTCGGCATCCTCCTGATCGCGGCGCTCATGGTGCTTCCTGTCATCGCGGCGGGCCGCGTCGCCTGGAGCATGAGCTCGTCGGTGCTCCTCTCCATGGGCATCGGGCTCGCCTCCGTCTTCGCCGGGCTGACGCTTGCGTACTACGCAGACCTGCCTCCCGGAGGGGCGATCGTCCTCCTCGCGGCGGCCGCGTTCGTGGTCACGAGCATCCTCGAAGCCGCCCGCTCGCGGGCGTGATCCGTATGCTCACGCGGCGATGATCGACGGCTGGAAGCGCGCACTCGTCCTCGCGCCGCACACCGACGACGGCGAGTTCGGCTGCGGCGGGACGATGGCCCGCCTCGTCGAGGCGGACACCGACGTGCGCTACGTCGCGTTCTCGATCGCTACGAAGTCCCTCCCGGAAGGCTTCCCGCCGGACACGCTCGCGCGTGAGGTGCGCGAGGCGACGGCGGAGATCGGCATCCCGGAGAGCGGGCTCACCGTCCACGACTTCGAGGTGCGCACGTTCCCCGAGCGCCGCCAGGAGATCCTCGAGCTCCTGATCGCCCTCTGGGAGGACTGGACGCCCGACGCGGTCTTCATGCCGAGCCTCCGCGACATCCACCAGGACCACCAGGTGGTCGCCGCCGAAGGCCTGCGCGCCTTCAAGCGGACGACCGTCCTCGGCTACGAGATCCCGTGGAACAACTTCAACTTCGACCACCAGGCGTACGTGGGTCTGGAGGAACGTCATGTCGAGCGGAAGGTCGCAGCCCTGGAGCGGTACGCCTCGCAGCAGCACCGCAACTATGCGAACCCCGAGTACATCCGAAGCCTCGCGCGGACCCACGGCATCAACGTGAACCGCGACTACGCCGAGGTCTTCGAGGTTTACCGAATAGTTACCTGACCTCCCTGCGTGGTCGGAGGAGGTCTGTTAGCCTCCCGCGCTTCGTGAGCGTGATGAGCCAGCATCCGCTCGAGGACGTGAAGCGCGATCTCGGGGAGCGCGAGCTGTGGGAGCGCTCGCTTGCGCGCTCGCAGGAGCGCCGCGCGGGCGAGAACAGGCCGCGGAGCCTCGCTTCCCAGGCGCTTGCGGACCTGGACGGTCCGGTGCGCGTGCGCGCAGACGACCGCGATCTTTCCGACCCGGAGATCTGGGACTACTCCGCGTCGATGGCCAACGGGAGGCGTATCGCGGCCGACCCCGGCTTCCTGCCCCAAGCCCGTGTCGCGGGCGCGGCGCTGGTCGTCGCCGCCTGCGCGGCGGCGCTTCCGAACCCGACCGCGAGCGCCGCCCGCGCCAAGTCCTCGGGCGGTTCGACGCGGGTGCACGTCGAGGTGCTCAAGCTCGGCAGCCGTGGCCTCGCAGTCGCACGGGTCCAGCGCGCGCTGGGGATCCGCGCCGACGGGGACTTCGGGCCCAAGACCAAGCGCGCGGTGCGCGCGTTCCAGAAGCGCCATGGCCTGCTCGCCGACGGCGTCGTGGGACCGAAGACGCGCAGGGCGCTCTTCGCCGCGAGAGCCAAGCCGAACCCCGAGCGGGCGCAGACGGCCAAGCAGCGGTTCATCCACGCCTGGTGGGTCGTGCCCGTGCAGCGCAAGCTCGGCGTTCGGGCCGACGGGGACTACGGGCCGGTGACGCGCAGGGCCGTGCGCGCGTTCCAGAAGCGGAAGGGCCTGATCGTCGACGGCATCGTCGGCCCGCAGACCTTGCGTGCGCTCGGCATCGGGCGCGGCGCGACCGTTCGGAGCACCGGCGGCAGCCGCCGGGGCGCGACGACGGTGTCGACCCGCGGCGCGCGGGTGGCCCAGATGTCGAAGCGCTACCTCGGCATCCGGTACCGCTGGGCCGGCTCGTCTCCCTCGACCGGCTTCGACTGCTCCGGCTTCACCATGTACATGTACCGCAAGGTCGGCGTCGGGCTCCCGCACAACGCGGCCATGCAGTACCGCCACGGGCGGGCCGTCTCGCGCAGCAACCTCCGCGCCGGCGATCTCGTCTTCTTCAACGGTCTCGGGCACGTCGGGATCTACCTGCGTGGAAACCGGTTCATCCACGCGTCGAGCTCGGGCGGCACCGTGAAGATCTCGAGCCTGACCGGCAGCTGGTACGGCGAGCGGTACGTCGGCGCGCGACGGCTCTAGCACTGCCCTCAGGGGTAGTGCTCTCACGAAGAGGAGGACACCGGGCAGCGCCATGGTGCCTGCCGCTGCGCGTGCGTACAGTGGCTTGCGTGACCGCTCCACCCTTCATCACCGAGCCCTTCCGCCTCAGGACGTGGAAGGAGACCGCGTACTCCCTGATCAGCATGCCGGTCGGGGTCTTCTGGTTCTCCGTGCTCCTGACCCTGCTCGTGGTCGGTGTGAGCACGTTCTTCCTGCTCGGGATCCCGCTGCTCGTGGGGACGCTCCTGCTCGCGGGCCTCGGCGCCCGGGCCGAGCGGGTGCTTTCCCGCAGGCTCCTGGATCAGCCGATCGAGGATCGGCCGCGCCGCGAGTACGACTGGTCCAGGTGGCGCGACTGGCTGAAGCCGCTGATCGACGTCGGCGCTTGGCGCGAGGTCCTCTACCTGATGCTGCTCTTCCCCATCGGGCTCGTGCTCTTCATCGTCGCGGTGGTCTGCTGGTCGGTCGCGGTCAGCCTCTTCACCGCCCCGATCTGGTGGTTCGCCATTCCGGCCGACGATCGCGGGGACTTCCTCTGGCCGGGCAACAAGTTCGACAACCCCTTCGAGTGGGTCCTGACGGTCGGCGGAGGGCTCCTGCTGCTCCTGCTGACACCGTGGATCATCCGCGGCCTCGTCGCGGTGCACAAGGCGGTCATGCGCGGCCTGCTCGGCCCGACCCGCCGCGAGCTCGAAAACGCTTCCGAGCGGATTGCCGCGCAGCGCGACCTCGCCGTCTCGTCGGCCTCGGGCGACCGCCGGCAGATCGAGCGCGACCTTCACGACGGCGCGCAGGCGCGGCTGGTCTCGCTGGCCGTCGACCTCGGCCGCGCCCGCAGGCGCCTCGAGGAGGGTGGGTCGACGGAGGAAGCCGCGGAGCTGGTCCGCGTCGCGCACGAGGACGCCAAGCAGGCGCTCGCCGAGATCCGTGACCTCGCGCGCGGCATCCATCCCGCGGTCCTCACCGACCGCGGGCTCGACGCCGCCCTGTCTGCGCTCGCGGCCCGGTCTCCCGTGCCGGTCTCGCTTGCGACCGAGATCGGCGAGAGGCCGCCGGAGGCCGTCGAGGCCGCCGCCTACTTCGTCGTCTCGGAGGCGCTCGCCAACGTCGCGCGCCACAGCGGGGCCGAGCGCGCGGCCGTCTCGGTCGTCCGCGCGGGCGGCATCCTCGTCGTGGAGGTGCGCGACGACGGCGGGGGCGGCGCGTCCCCGAACGGCGGCTCGGGGCTCACCGGCCTCGAGGAACGCGTCGGCGCCCTGGGCGGGACGCTCGTCGTCGAGAGCCCGGCCGGCGGGCCGACGTCGATCACGGCGGTGATCCCGTGCGAGTAGTCATCGTCGAGGACTCGGGCCTCCTGCGCGACGCGCTCACGCGCCTCCTGACCGACTTCGACGTCGAGGTGGCGGCCGCCGTGGCGACGCCGGAGGAGCTCCTGGGCGCCGCCGAGGAGCACAAGCCCGACGTCTTCGTGGTCGACGTCCGCCTGCCCCCGACGTTCACCGACGAGGGTGTTCACGCGGCGGCCGAGCTGCGCTCGCGCGATCCCGAGGCGAAGGTCCTGCTCCTCTCGCAGGCGGTGGAGGAGCGTTACGCGCGCGAGCTCCTCGCGCAGCGGACCGAAGGGCTCGGCTACCTGCTCAAGGACAGGGTCGCCGACGGCGCCGAGTTCGTGGACGCGCTGCAGCGCGTCGCAGGCGGAGGGACGGCGCTCGACCCGGAGGTCGTCCGCCAGCTCCTCGTCCGCCATCGTGCGATCGACGAGCTCACGCCGCGCGAGCGCCAGGTCCTCGAGCTGATGGCCGAGGGGCGTACGAACGCGGCCATCGCGCGGGCACTCGTCGTCACCGACCGCGCGATCGAGAAGCACGTGGCGAGCATCTTCGGGAAGCTGCGCCTTCCGCCGAGCCAGGACGATCACCGCCGCGTGCTCGCGGTCCTGGCCTGGCTCAACGCCGCCTAGTCGTCGTACTCGAGCTGGTCGAAGTAGCGGAGCGCGCGGCGGCTTGGCCGGATCCGCGACTGGTAGGCGGCCAGCTCCTCGTCGGAGAGCTCGCCGAGGGCGTGCTTGACGCCGAGGTAGGGGAGGTTGAGGTCCTCCTGGTAGACGACGGTCGAGATGCGCGGGTTGACCTCGATCACGTAGTCGCCGACGAGCTGGACGTTGAAGAAGTGCTCGATCTCGAGGGCGCCCACGGCCCGGTCGGCGACCGCGACGAGCTCGGGGTCGTCGAGCGACTGGAAGAACATCGCGAGCCCGGCCCGCATCGCCTCGCGCGTCTTCGGGTGCCCGAAGACGATCCTGCCGCTGCGCGCGACGCCGTCGACGGTGCGCTCGCCGCCCTGCGCGAGCTCCATCACGAGGAGCTCCTCGCCGCCTTCCTCCGGCAGCAGCTCGGCCACGTCCTCGAGCCGCATCGCGAGGCTCCCGGGCCGCTCGTAGAGGAGCTGATGGGCGCGGTCGACCGTGGGATCGAGCACGCGGAAGCCCCGTGAGCCCGAGCTCGAGACGGGCTTGAAGCACACCGCTCGCTCCGGATAGCCGAGCTCGGCCGCCGCCGCGACGAACGCTTCGCGTCCCTGGACACGCCGGAAAGCGGGCACGGGCACGCCCGCTTCGGCGAGCAGCGCGTAGCACTCCGCCTTGTCGTTCGCGCGCCGCACCGTCTCGGGCGAGCTGACCAGGGTGACGACGCCCGCCCCCTGGAGCGCCGGCTTCGCGACCGCGAGGCCGGCGAGGTCGTGGGAGGACTGAGGCAGGACGGCGTTCACCCCCTCCCGCGCGCAGAGGTCGACGATGGCCGCCGGGAACGCGTCGTCGGCGCCGGGCGGCACGACCGCGAAGGCATCGCACAGGAACCGGCCGACGGACCGCCCGCTCATGTCGGAGCCGACGAGCCGTACCTCGCGCTCGCCGTTCTCCCGCAGCGCGTGAAGGAGCGCGGCCGTTCCCGGCGCGCCCGAGGCCGTGACGAGCAGCGTCAGCGGGTTCATGTCGGCGACAGCCTAGGGGCTTCGCCTGCGGAGCCGGAGGCGGTCGCGCATCGCGGCGAGGTCGCTCCGCGAGAAGAACCCGAGCGCAACGAGGACGACCGGATAGGCGAGCGTCAGCACCGCCCGGATCAGGAGCGAGGCGTAGAAGGGCACCCAGGCATCCAGCGCGAGCGCTGCGAAGCAGAGCGCGACCATGACGCCGACCGCGAGCCCGAGTCGGCGCCACTCCCAGGGCACCGGGTAGATCCGCTGGCAGATGACAGCCATGCCGATCGTCATCGCCGCGAACGAGGCAGCGGTCGCCCACGCCGCTCCAAGGAACGAGTAGGGCGGGATGAGCAGGAAGTAGAGGCCGATCGCCAGCAGGGCCGAGGCGAGCGAGAGCGGCAGGAGCAGCCGCATGCGCTTCGTCACGTTCACGCTGACCGCGAACACGGTGAACGCGCCGGTGCCGGCGGCTGCGAGTGCAAGCGGCGGGACCGCGTAGGTCGCCTCCCAGAAGCGCTCGGGCATGAGCAGGTGGAAGACCGGCAGGATCCAGAGCGAGACGACAGCGACGAGGAAGCCGATCGCGAAGAAGAAGTAGTTCGCCCCGCGCGCGACCATCTGCGGGTGCCGCTCGGTGTGCAGCCACGAGAAGTGCCACTGCGACCAGCCCATGCGGAAGGCAAACACGCCGACGACCACGACCTGGCTGTAGCGGAAGGCAGCGCCGTAGAGGCCCGTGTCCGCCGTGCCGTGGTAGTGGGCGACGAAGAAGCGGTCGAGGAAGTTCAGGGCGTAGAACGCGACCCCGCTCAGGATCGCCGGCCAGGAGAACTCGAGCATCTCGCGGACGAGCGTCGGAGGGACGCGCGGGACGAGATCGCGCACCCACTCGCGCGCCGAGATGACGAAGACGACGCCGGCGCTCGCCAGGGACGCCAGGAGGATCCCTTTGACGCCGTACTCCCAGACCGCCACGAAGAGGACGCTGAAGACGACCATCGTGACGGCCCTCGAGAGCGCGTAGAAGGCGAACGTGATCGGCTTCCGCCGCAGCCGGCAGAGCGCCATCGGGAGATCGACGATGTTGGTCAGGTAGAGGTCGGCCAGGGCGATGACGAAGAGGGTCGCGTAGGTGGAGCTGTCCGCGACCCCGGCGGCGAGCGGCCCGGAGAGGATCATCAGCGCCCCGACGAGCACCGCCGGATACACGGCCTCGATGCCGAAGTACGCGGTGATGACCTGGCGCCGCCAGGCGCGGTCGTCCTTGTCGAAGAAGAAGCGCGCGAGCGTCCCCGGCAGCGCGATGAAGACGTCGATCAGGGCCATCGTCGCGAGCACGAGCTCGAGCACGCCGAACTCGGACGGGCTCAGGAAGTGCGCGTAGAGCGGGACGAGCAGGAACGCGAGCGACTTGACCGCGACGCGGGTGCCGCCGTAGATCGCCGTGTCGTAGGCGAGGGCGGCGATCCCGAGCTTTCGCGGAACCTCGTCCTCGTCTTCGCGCAGGGCGTCCGAAAGCGTCTCCTCGGCGCGCACCTCGCTCATCCCGAGAGGACGTTACTCGTAGCCCAGGTCGCGCAGGCGCTCGAGGATGACGCGCTCCTCCTCCTCGGAATAGACGGCGCCCTCCCTGGCGCTCGCCGCGGCCGCCTGGCGCTCGGCGCGGCCGACCGTCTCGAGCTCGCCGAGCACGTCGTCGAGCGGTGCCCCGTCGAGCCCGTCCTGCTCGAGCCCGAAGAGGCGCAGGATCGTCGCGGCCATCTGCGTGATCTCGGCGCCCTCCGGTACCGCGGCGGGCTGGATCCCCGGCCCGGCCGCCGCCAGGATCCCGGTCAGCCCGTGGTGGCCGGAGAAGCCGTACGAGATGCTCGGGTCGAGCTTCTCGTGGCGGTCGAACGGCGTCGTCCAGCGGCGGCGGCTTGCATCCACGTAGATGCGCTCGTCGTGCGGAAGGACGATGAGCTCGGGCGCCTTGTCCATGTGCGGGCCGCTGTAGAGCTCTTCCTTGCGGCGCACGGTGAACGCCGGCTCGCCGGTGGCGGGATGCCGGATCTCGGCGAGCTCCCGGGCCAGCGCCTCGGCGAACGCCCGATCGCTGCGTGCCCCGCTGGCCTCCCCCAGGAAGACCTGTCCCCCGGCGCCGTAGCCGTACGCCCGCGTCGAGCCGAAGTCGATCTCGCCGAACGCGCGGTCCTCGCCGGGCTGCGGCAGGAAGGGAAGGTGGTCGAAGCGGCGGCCGTAGCCGCGCCTCGTCCGCGCCAGCCGCTGGTCGACCTTGGAGACGTAGTCCAGACGCGTTCCCTTCAGCCGCTGGAGCGAGCGCCGCCGGTAGCGCAGGTGCCCCGCCTCCTCGAGCCACCGGTTGACGTGGAACGTCCAGTGAATCGGCCGCATGCCGTGGTCGGAGAGCACGATCGCGGTCGGCTCTTCGTCCGAGGCGGCGCCCGCCACCTCGATCAGATGCGCGCAGGCCGCGTCGATCGCCTCGTAGACCCTGACGATCTCGTCGCCGGGGTCGTCCGGGTCGTGCGCGGGGTGCTCGGGGTCGAGTCGGTGCCAGCCGAGGTGGCCGATGTGGTCGGAGCTCATGAAGTCGACGCACAGGAGATCGAGGCCGGGCTCGAGCTCGTAGGAGAGCCGGCAGACGTCGGCGATCTGCTCCACGTGGTCGATCAGGCGCTGCGTGTAGCGCGGGAAGTCCTCCCACCAGCGCTCGGCCATGGGGTGGTAGGCGGTGACGAGGTCGGGCCGCGCCGACTGGATGCGTTGCCGCGCGCTTTCGGGCAGGATCGCCGGCTGCTCGGGGCCGCCGTAGCCCGTGACGAGGATGCCCTCGATCGGCTCCGGCGGATACGTGAACGGGACGGTCACGAACGCCGAGCGCACGCCCGCGGCGCCGAGCGGCCGCCAGAACGGGATGCCCGTGCGGCTCGCGGCGTTCTCGACGCGCGACTGGGCCCGGTTCGGGTTGGTCGTGAAGTTGAAGATCCCGTGGCCGCCCGGATTGAGCCCCGTGAGGAACGACGACCAGGCGGTCGGCGTCATCGCGGGAACGGTCGAGCGCAGCGGCCCGAAGGCGCCCTCGGACGAGAGCCGGGCGATCGTCGGCAGCTTCCCCTTGGAGAGCAGGTCGCTGACGAGCTCGTAGTCCGCGCCGTCGAAGCCGAGGACGAGCGCCTTCACGCGGCCACCAGCTCGCGGTAGATGCGGTCGAGCACAGGCCCCGGGTCGCCGACGGTCTCGCGCACGACGCGCCGGTTGCGCTCGCCGTACGTCCGGCGCAGCGAGTCGTCGTGCAGCAGCCCGAGGACGGCCTTGCCCGTCGCGGCCTCGTCGCGGACGGGAACGATCTCCGCGCCCTCGCCGGGGCCGACCCACTCGTCGATGGAGGCCGCATCGGCGCAGACCACCGCGCGGCCGGAGGCCATCGCCTCGAGCAGGGACGGCGGCGTCGAGTCGGAGTTGGCGATGGAGACCACGACGTCGGCGGCCGCCACGAGCGGCGGCAGGTCCTCGGCCGAGACCCGGTGGAAGGCGACCCGGTCCTCGAGCCTGAGCTCCGACGCCATCGCCTCGAGGCTCGGGCGCAGCGGGCCGGAATCCCCCGCGAGCAGCAGCCGGGCGCGGGGCTCGTCCTTCGCGACCCGGCTGAACGCGCCGAGCAGCGTGTCGATGTTCGTGTCCGGGCGGAAGTTGCGGAGCGAGAGAACCACGAGCGAGTCGTCGGGCCAGCCGAGCGAGGAGCGTAGTCTCGGATCCGCGCGCTCGGGGGCGAAGCCGTCGAGGTCCACGTGCCAGAAGACGTTGCGGATCTTCTCGGGCGACGCACCGAGCTCGAGCGAGGCCTGCTCGAGGGCCTTCGAGTTGACGACCACGAGGTCGGCGGCCTGCACGGCCTCCTTCGCCCGCGCCCTCCCGCGCCTCTTCCCGTGGACGAGGGCGTCGGTGCCCCAGGGGCTCATGACGAGCGGGCGGGCGCCGGAGCGGGCGGCCCAGTAGCCGTAGGGGAGCAAGTAGTGAGCGTGGACGATGTCCACGTCCAGCCGCTTGGCGAGACGACCGAGCGCAGGCGCGATCGCGGCGCGGCGCGCGAACGGAACGCGAGTGGCGACGCCCAGCGACTGGATCGAGTGGAAGCCGGCGGGCGGGTCGTCCTCACGCGGTTCGCGGTCGCTCGCGAGGTGCACGTCGTGTCCCGCTGCGGAGACCGTCCTGGCCCAGCGGAGGAGATGGATGGACCGGACGTTGCCGATCCCGAGCACGCGGAGAGGGCGGCCGGCCACGGCGGGCAATTCTAGTTGCGGGGCCGTCGCGCCCCGCGTCACTACCATGCCCGCGTGAGCGACGGGCACCGCCTGGTCTTCGTCTGCGGCCTGCACCGGAGCGGGACGACGCTGCTGGCGCGGATCCTCGGGGAGCACCCGGGGATCAGCGGGTTCGCGGACACCGGCGCTCCCGAGGACGAGGGCCAGCACCTCCAGGGGGTCTACCCGCCGGCGAAGGTCTACGGCGGGCCGGGTCGCTTCGGCTTCGACGAGCGCGCGCACCTCACGGAGGCCTCGCCGCTCGTGGGCGCGGGCAGCCGGGAGCGGCTCTTCGAGGAATGGTCGCCGCACTGGGACCTCACGAAGCCGCTCCTGCTGGAGAAGTCGCCGCCGAACCTGCTCAAGACCCGCTTTCTGCAGGCCCTCTTCCCCGAGGCGTCCTTCGTCGTGCTCGTGCGGCACCCGGTCGCGGTGTCGCTCGCCACGGCGAAATGGCGCCAGACGCGACGTTACGACCGCCTGGTCGAGCACTGGCTCCACTGCCACGAGCTCTTCGGGGCCGACCGTCCGCACCTCGAGCGCGTCCACGTGCTCCTCTACGAGGACCTCGTGCGCGATCCCCGGTCGGCACTCGCGGGCATCCTCGGCTTCCTGGGCCTCGAGGGCGATCTGTCGGCGGACCTCGACCCAGGCCCCAACCAGCGGTACTTCGAGCGCTGGCGGGAGCTGGAGAGGAGCGGCCTCTTCTGGCGCGCGTACTTCCCGCTGCTCACGGCGCGCTACGAGAGACGGGTGCGCCGCTTCGGCTACAGCCTGCGTGACCTGGAGCGCGCGGACGGCCCGGGCTAGGCCGGCGTCGGGCGCTTGAGGAGCTCGTAGCCCTCGGCGAGGAACGGCGTGCGGTCGACGAGAGCGGCGATCTCGTCCGGGGCGTACTCGCCCTCCTCGGTCACGTAGCTCGTGATCTGCTCGGGCGGCGTCAGGTCGACGCGCTCCTCGTCGGGCTCCACCGGGTCGTCCGGGGCGAGCTTCAGCACCTCGCAGGCCACGATCACCGGCACGCCCGCCTCGGTGGCGGCCTTCGTGAGCGGGTCGGTGTGCACCTTGTTCAGGAGCGAGCCGTCGCGGAACACGGTGTCCGCGCCGAGCAGCAGGACGCCGACGCTCTCGACGGCGTGCGCCGCGTCCTCGTCGGCGACGACCTCGGTCGTCAGGCCGGCCTCGCCGAGCTCCTCGGCGAATGCACGGCCCTCGCCGACCGGGTCCGAGACGGTGCAGACGACGCGGGCGGGATTCCCGTGGATGAGCGCCTCGCGGGCGGTCGCGGAGGCCGAGTGGGTCATGACCACGTGCTCGGCGATCTGCGGGCCGAGCAGCACGGCGATCGTCGCCGCTGCGCGTTCGCGCGAGCCGATCACGGCGTGGGCCTCCTCGACGAGCTGCTCGGGCGTTCGTCCTGCGAGGAGGACGCGCCCGAGCGCGCCCGCGATGGCCCCGATCGTGGGCTGCGCCCGCACGAGCTCCCGGGCGACCGCGACGGGGTCCTCCCCGAGCTCGACTGCCGCCAGGACGGCCTCCACGGCCTCCTTGGCGAGCCAGCTGGCGCCGTGCCTGTCGTCCGCGGCGATGCGCTCCACGCGCGCTGCAATTTCAGCGTGCATCCGGCTCCAAGGGTACCCGGAATCGCGCCGGGCCAGATCGTGCCGATGGTAGCCTGCGGCCGATGGCCGAGGCTGAAACGGCGGCGCAAACCGCTCCACGACTGGCCGAGGCGCCCCTCCCAGCCGTCAGCCTCGTCGTCCCCGTCTTCAACGAGGAGGCCACTCTCGAGGAGGTCTGCACGCGCGCTCTGGCGACGCTCGCGAGCCTCGGGAAGCCCTACGAGGTGATCATCGTGGACGACGGCTCCCGGGACGGGACGTGGGCGATCGCCGAGCGCCTCGTCGCTGCGGAGCCCGCGGTCCGCGCGGTGCGCCTGAAGCGCAACTTCGGCCAGCACCCGGCCATGCACGCCGGCCTCTCCCGCGCGCGGGGCGACATCGTCGTGACGATGGACGCCGACCTCCAGAACGTCCCCGAGGACCTCCCGAAGCTGATCGCGGCCGTCGAGAGCGGCGCGGACGTGGCCAGCGGGCGCCGGCGCGGGCGCGACGACTCCTGGGGCCGCACGTTCCCCTCCAAGATGGTCAACGGGATGCTGCGGCGGTTCACCGGCGTCGACATCGCCGACTTCGGCTGCGCCTTCAACGCCTACTCGCGCTCGGCCATCGAACCGGTGCTCGGCGTGATCGGCAAGCAGAAGTTCACCAAGGCGCTCGTGCTCTCCGCAGGGGCGAGCGTGGTGGAAGTCGACCTCGAGCACCAGGCGCGCGCGGACGGCTCGCGCTACTCGCCGTTCCGGCTCATCCGCCTCGCGCTCCACGTCCTCGCGGGCTTCTGGCCGCAGCCGATCCAGTGGGCCGGCGTGCTCATCGGCGCCATCTGCGGGCTCCTCACGGTGGCCGTCGGCGTGTGGGGAATCGTGGTCTGGCTGGTCAACGGCGACTTCCCTGGCCTGCTCTTCCTCGGTGGCCTCGTCCTCGGCGTGCTCGCCGTGCAAGGATTCATCCTCGCCCTCGTCGGGGAGTACCTGGGGCGGATTCAGCGTGACGTGGAGGGGCGGCCCCTCTACACCATCGACCAGGAGCTTTCGTGACCCGCAAGCGCATTCTCGTGACCGGCGGAGCCGGCTTCATCTCGTCGAGCTTCGTTCGGCACCTGCTGACGACGAGCCCGTACGACGTGGTCTCGCTCGACGCGCTCACGTACGCGGGCAACGTCGACAACCTCTCCGACGTCATGGGGCACGAGCGCCTCTCGTTCGTCCACGGGGACATCCGCGACCGGGCGCTCGTTTCCGACATCGTCCGCGACGTCGACGTGATCATCAACGCGGCGGCCGAGTCCCACGTGGAGAAGTCGATCGTCGACGGCGCCCGCGAGTTCGTGACCACGAACGTCGAGGGCACGCAGGTCCTGCTCGATGCGATTCGCGAGGCGCCGGTGGAGCGCTTCGTCCTCATCTCGTCGAGCGAGGTGTACGGCACGGCCGAGAGCGCTCCCATGGACGAGGAGCACCCGCTCAACCCCCGCTCGCCCTACGCGGCGACGAAGGCGGGAGCGGACCGGCTCGCCTACTCCTACTACGTCACCTACGAGCTCCCGATCGTGATCGTGCGGCCGTTCAACAACTACGGCCCGTACCAGCACCCCGAGAAGGTCGTGCCGCGCTTCATCACCCAGGCGCTCGCCGACCTGCCGCTGACCGTCCACGGCGACGGGCACGCCTCGCGCGACTGGCTCTACGTCGAGGATCACGCGGAGGCGATCGACGCCGTCCTCGCGGCCGACCTCGGCGACGTGGCCGGCGAGGTGCTCAACGTGGCGACGGGCGTCGACATCTCCGTGTCGCAGATCGCCGACGTTGTGCTCGACCAGCTCGGAAAGCCCGCGTCCCTCAAGGTGCACCTGCCCGAGCGGCCCGGCCAGGTCGACCGCCACATCGGCTCGACCGAGAAGGCCGAGCGGCTGCTCGGCTGGCGCGCGCGGACGTCCTTCGAAGACGGACTGGCGCGCACCATCGCGTGGTACCAGCAGAATCGTCCCTGGTGGGAAGCAGCCCTCCGAGCGGAACACACGGCGAGCGGCAGCGCCTCCTCGTCCTAGGCGCGGGGCCGGCGCAGCTTGGCCTGCACCGGGCAGCGCGGGATCGAGGGCTCTATGTCATCGCCTGTGACCGCGATCCGGCCGCGGTCGGCTTCGAGTACGCCGACCGCCGTGCCGTGGTGTCCGTCGAGGACGAGTCGGCCGTGAGCCAGCTCGCCCGGGCGGAGCAGGTGAACGGGATCATCGCCCCCGGAATCGACTGGCCGGTCGCGATCGCCGCCCGCATCGCTGCGCACGCGGGGCTCCCGCACCCGCTCGACCCCGAGGTGGCAGCGATCGCGGTGCTGAAGAACCGCCAGCGCAAGCTGCTCGGCGAGCACGGCGTTCCCCAGCCGCGCTGGGAGCTGACCACGGGCGCCACCGACGGGCTGCCGCTCCCCGGCGTCGTGAAGCCCGTCGACCGCCAGGGCCAGAAGGGGCTTTCCGTCGTTGCCGACCACGGCGAGCTCGCGGACGCGATCGGGCGCGCCGTGGCGGCCTCGCGGACGGGCCTCGCGCTCGTCGAGGAGCTCGTCCCGGGCCCCGAGGTGACGGTGAACGCATTTTCGGTCGGCGGCCGCTTCCACCCGCTGACGGTCACCGACAGGCTCACCGCCGACGGCCCGGCCTTCGGGGTTGCGCTCGCGCACGCCTGGCCGAGCGTCCACGACGTCGAGGGGGCCGTCGAGGCCGCGCAGCAGGCCGCCGAGGCGCTCGGCGTCACCGACGGCCCCACCTACACGCAGATCGTGCTCGGCCCCGAGGGGCCGCGCGTGATGGAGCTCGCTGCGCGCCTGGGCGGAGGCCACGACGCCGAGCTCTGCCACGCCGCGCTCGGAATCGACCTCAACGGCCTCGCGCTCGCCGCGGCGCTCGGTGAGCCCGTCGAGATTCCGGAGCCCGAGCCGGCCGGCGGCGCCTGCGTCCGGTTCCTCGTCCCGCCGGAGGGCACGCTCGAGGACGTTCAGGGCGTGGAGGACGCGCTTGCCGTCGACGGCGTGCTCGACGCGCGGGTCTACCGGCAGCCCGGCTGGCAGTTCGGGCCGCTCCGCCGCGGCAACGACCGGGCGGGCTTCGTGCTCGCGCGCGGCGAGAGCCGCGATGACGCGCTCGCCCGCGCCGACCGCGCCGCCGACCTCATCCGCCTGAAGACCGCCGATGCACAAGCTCTCCTCGAGGCGTAAGACCTTCCTCTCCTTCCAGCCGCCCGCGATCGGGCAGGAGGAGATCGACGCGGTCACCGAGACGCTGCGCAGCGGCTGGCTCACGAGCGGGCCGCGCTCGCAGGAGCTCGAGACGCGCTTCGCCGAGTACGTCGGCGCGAAGCACGGCGTCGCACTCGCCTCGGGCACGGCCGCCATGCACCTTTCCCTCCTCGCCGCCGGCCTCGGCCCGGGCGACGAGGTGATCACGACGCCGATCACCTGGCCGGCGACCGCGAACGTGATCGTCCACTGCGGCGCCACGCCGGTCTTCGTCGACGTGCGCGAGTCCGACCTCAACATCGACCCCGACGCGGCCGCCGCCGCGGTGACCGAGCGCACGAAGGCGATCCTGCCCGTGGACCTGGCCGGCCAGCCGTGCGACCTCGATCCGCTGCTCGCCCTCGGCGTGCCGGTGATCGAAGACGCCGCCCACGCGACCGAGTCCGTCTACCGCGGCCGCAAGGTGGGGGCGATCGCGCTCGCCACCTGCTTCTCGCTCTATGTGACGAAGAACGTCGCCGCGGGCGAGGGTGGGATGGTCACGACCGACGACGACGACCTCGCGGCCGAGATCCGCAACCTCCGTCTCATGCGCCGGGGCGAGGGCTCGCTCTACGACGTCACGGTCGCCGGCTGGAAGGCGAACCTCTCCGACGTCCTCGCGACCGTCGCGCTCTGCCAGCTGGACAAGATCGGGGAGCACGCCGCCATCCGCCGTCGCCACGTGGCCGCGTACGACGCGGCCGTGGCCGAGCTGCCCGGCATCGACACGCTCGCGCGCGACGAGCGGGACGGACATGCGCTCCATCTCTACGTCATCCGGGTCGACGCCGAGGGCGCGGGCGCCGACCGTGACGCCTACCAGCGCGCGCTGGGCGAGGAGATGATCGGGACGAGCATCCACTTCCTGCCCGTCCACCGGCTCACGTACTACCGGGAGCGCTATCCCGACCAGCCGTCGCTCCCGGTGGCGGAGCGCGCGGGCGGCCAGGTTCTCTCGCTGCCGCTCTCACCGGCCCACTCGGACGCGGACGTCGAGGACGCGATCGAGGCGCTCCGGCGCGTGCACGCACGGTTTACGGGCCGCCAGACGTGAGCCGCTCGACCAAGGTCGGCCTTCAGCTCCTCGTCAGCGGCGCGGTTCTCGCGCTCCTCCTCTGGCAGATCGACCTCGGCCAGACGATCGACATCATCGCCGACAGCCACTGGGGCTACGTCCTGGGCTCGCTCGCCATCTTCCTGGCGACGACGTGGCTGATGGCGTGGCGCTGGTGGATGCTCCTGCGCGTACGCGGGGTGCACGAGCCCTACACCTGGCTCGTGCGCATGTACTTCGTCAGCTACGCGGCGAGCCAGGTGCTGCCGACGGCGATCGGCGGCGATGCCGTGCGGATCATCGAGCACGCCCGCCGGCGCCCCGACGTCAGGGCGACCGCCGCGGGCGCGGTGGTGATGGAGCGGATCCTCGGCGCGGCCGGGACGCTCGTGCTCGTCGCCGTGGCGCTCGCGCTCGCGGCCGGGCGCTACGAGGGTGTGCGTGGGCTGGTCATCCTCGAGCTCGCGCTCTTCGC
>DASSCF010000054.1:0-53131 GCA_035698025.1 Gaiellaceae bacterium | reverse complement strand
GACCGCGTCGACGGCAACGGCGGCGGCGACATCGGCATCCTCGGCAACGGCCACGACACGTTCGTCTGGGATCCGGGCGACGGAAGTGACATCGTCGAGGGGCAGGGCGGTACCGACACGATGCTCTTCAACGGCTCCGCGGGCGCCGAGAACTTCGACTTCTCCGCCAACGGCAACCGTCTTCGCTTCTTCCGCAACCTCGGCAACATCGTCATGGACACCAACGACGTCGAGCGCGTCGACCTCGAGGCGCTCGGCGGCGCCGACAACGCGGTCGTCAACGACCTCGACGGCACCGACGTCGAGCTCGCGAACATCGACCTCGAAGGCGCCATTGGAAGCGGTGCCGGAGACGGACAGCCCGACAACGTCATCATCAACGGCTCGAACGCCCGCGACGACTTCCGCGTCCGGCGCGACGGCGCGATCGTCGACGTGGTCGGCCTCGATCCGAGGGTGCGGATCGCGCACTCGGAGGCCGCCAACGACCGGCTCACGATCAACGGCCTCGGCGGCAACGACAGGTTCTTCGTCGGCGCCGGCCTGGGTGCTCTGATCCAGCTCACCGTCAACCAGTAGACCGAACGTACCACCGCAGACAGGGGCCTCCCACGGGAGGCCCCTGTTGTCTAGGACGCCACCGCGTCGGTGGCGAAGCGCCTGATCAGCTCCGCCCGGGCGCGCATGTTGAGCTTGCGGTAGATCCACCCGAGGTGGAACTCGATCGTCTTGTGGGAGAGGAAGAGCGCCGCGCCGACCTGGCGGTTCGTCATTCCCCGCGCAACGTGGAGGGCGATCTGGAGCTCCTGCGGCGTGAGCTCCTCTTCCTCCCACGCCTGCCGGCGCTTGAGCTTCTCGCCGGTCGCCCGCAGCTCCGCGCTGGCCCGTTTCGCCCAGGCCTCCGCTCCCATCTCCTCGAACGCCTGAAGCGCGAGCCTGAGCTGCTCGCGGGCATCGACGCGCCTCGCGGCACGGCGGAGCCGCTCGCCGAAGCAGAGCCGGGTGCGCGCCAGAGCCCAGCGGTCGTCCGAGCGCTCGTGCTCGGCGAATGCCTCTGCGAAGAATTCCTCGAACCGATCGTCGTCAGCGAGCAGCCCGCGACCGCGGGCGCCGCCGGCCAGGCCGACCGGGCTCTGGCACTCGAGCGACGTGCCCAGGGCGGCGAGCACGCTCTCCGCCTCCTCGTTTCGCCCGGCCCGTGCGTAGACCTCGACCAGCTCCGCGCGCGGGACGATGACCCGGGAGTGAATGCCGAGCTCGTCGAGGCCCTGCGCCGCCGCCTCGAGCTCGCTCCCCGCTTCGTCGAGGTTGCCGAGCGCGAGCTCGAGCAGCCCGAGCGACTGCCGGAGCCAGACGCGGTAGCCGTGCAGACCGGCCTCCTCGAGCGGCGCCTCGAGCTCGTCGGCGTAGGCGCGGCACTCGCGCTCCGCGCCTCGCTTCGCCGTGATGGCCACGAGGATCAGGAGGGCCTGCACACGCGGCAGCCAGAGATCCATCTCCCGGGCCAGCGAAAGAGCCTCGGACGCTGCCGCGTACGCCTCGCTGAGCAGGCCGGCGCGGTTGGCATGCCAGGCCTGCTGGTAGAGCAGGTACGGAAGCAGGCCCACCGTTCCCTGCGCTCGTGCCTCGTCCACGTCCCTGGCGGCGTACGAGAAGGCCTCGCGCGAGCGCTCCAGCCACTCGAGCGCAACTCCGATCCGCAGGAGGCTCAGCGAGTCGAGCTGCGAGCCGATCTCCGCGGGAGACTCGACCGCCTCCTCCAGGAGCGGCGTGCCCTCGTCCGACCTGCCGACGTAGCAGAGGACCCAGCCGAGGGTGAGCGAGACGAGCCGGCGGATCTCGGCGTCCTCGGTGTCCGCGGCGAGCGCATGGGCGCGCTCCGCCGCCGCGAGCATCCCGGGTGCGTCGCCGACGCCGAGTCGCGCGCTGCACGCCTCGGTACAGATCTCGACGGCGAGCCGGCGATCGACGTCCTCGAGCAGGGCGGACGCCTCGAGCAGAAGGTCGCCGGCACGCTTCGGCCTGCCCGCGAGGTACTCGATTCGTCCCTGGAGCCTCAAAGCCTCAGCCCGTAGCAGCGGCTCACCGTCCGCCAGCAGCGGCGCCGCGAGAAGCGCCTCTGCGTCCTCCGCGTTCCCCGCGTGGAGGGCTGCATCGGCGGCCGCGTAGAGGCGCGGAAGGCGCCGCTCCTCGTCTGCGGTCAGGCTCGCTGCCCGTTCCATCGCCGCCGCGGCGGCCGCGTAGCTGGAGCGCTCCCTGGCCTGGAGGGCGGCGAGCTCGAGCGCGTTCGCGGCCTCCTCGTCGACCCCGAGGGCGGCCCAGGCGAGATGCCAGGCCCAGCGCTCCGGATCGCTGCGATCGCGCATGGCCTCTGCCAGCGCTCGATGCGCGTCCCGGCGCTCGGACGGAGCAGCGCCGTGAAACAGCGCGGATCTGACGAGAGGATGGCGAAAGTCGATTCGTCCGTCCGCGATCGCGATGAGGCCCGCATCCTCGGCCGCCTCGAGCGCGGCGCCGTCGATACCGAGGGCCGACAGCGCCTCGCCGACCGGAGCGAGCTCGGCCGACAGCGAGACGGAGGCGACCAGCAGCGCGCGCTGCGATGCTTCCGGGAGCAACTCGGCCCGGAGGGCGAAGGCGCGCTCGAGCGTCGCGCCGGCAGGGATCGGGTCCGGGAGCGCCTCCCGACCCAGAAGCTGCTCTCCGGTGAGAAGGCTCTGAACCTCGAGCAGGGCGAGCGGGTTGCCCCGCGTAGCCTCCCAGAGCCGTTCGACGATCTCCGGTGCAACAGCCTGCCCGTCACAACAGGCAAGCAGGCCGACCGCTTCGTCCGCCGTGAGCCCGTCGAGCTCGAGACGCTCCACCCACGGCGGATCGAAGGAACGGCCCTCGTTCTCGCGGACCGCGAAGAGAATCGCCACGGAGTCGGCGACCAGGCGCCGGGTCGCAAAGAGAAGCGCATCACGGGTCGCGCAGTCGAGCCACTGCGCGTCGTCGACGACGACGAGTAACGGGCTCGCCTCGGCGGCCGCCGCGAGGAGACTGAGAGTGGCAGCGCCGATCGTGAAGCGATCGTGCGCCTCCGGACGGCACAGCCCGAGCGCGCTGCGCAGCGCGCCGGCCTGCTGCGACGGGATCTGCGGAAGGTGCTCGAGGAACGGGCGCAGGAGCTCGAGCAGCCCCGAGAACTGGAGCTCGGCCTCGGACTCGACGCCGAGCGCACGCGCCACGGTCATGCCTTCGGCCTGCTCGACGGCGTACTCCAGGAGCGCCGTCTTGCCGATCCCGGCCTCTCCGCGGACGACGAGCGCGTCGCTGCGCCCGCTCCGGGCGCGTCCGAGCAGCTCGTCTACGAGGGCACGTTCATGCTCGCGACCGACGAGCAGGACCCCGTCGGACGCCAGGCCCCCCGCCCTCGGCACCGCAACCGCCATCAGCAGCGACCACCGTCACGAACCTTGGTGCCGTCCTCCGGCCTGCGCTCTCGCAGCGTGTTCCCTCCGTCAGGGTGCAACGTCTCCGCAAGACGAGATTTGCGACCCCGGTCTTCCCCGCGGGCTTCGCCGTCCAGGCCCGATCGGGCTCATTCCGCGAGGAGGGATGTCCTCACAGCGCTCACGCCTCCGCGAGTTGTGCGAAGGCGAGTGTCTCCCCGAGGCTTCGGACTCCTTCTACGGCACCGACCGCGGTCGTCGCCAGCGCACCGGCTGCGTTCGCGAAGCGCGCGGAGCGCTCGAGCGACCAGCCGACGAGGAGGCCGTAGAGAAGCCCGGCGACGAATGCATCGCCGGCGCCGGTGCCGTCGACGACGGCCACGGGGTGCGCCTCGATCGTTCCCACGAAGCCGTCCCCCGACGCGTAGCAGCCGAGAGGGCCGAGCTTGATGACGACGGCACCGACTCCTCGCTCCCGCAGCCACGCGGCAACCGCGGCCGGTTCCTCCTGTCCCGTGATCGCACGCCCCTCGTGCAAGCTCGGCGCGAAGAGGTCGAGGTGAGGCAGCGAGGAAAGGACGCGCTCCCAGCGTCCCGTCGCGTCCCAGACCGTGTCGAGGCTCGTCACGAGCCCGCGCGACTTCGCCTCCGCTAGCAGCCCGGCTCCGGGCTCGCCGTCGAGCGCCTCCATGACGAGGGCGCCGGCGAGATGGAGGCTCCGCCCGGAGAAGAGGTAGGAGTGGTCGAGCTCCTCGGAGAACAGGGCGGCGTTCGCACCCGGGAGATGGAGAAACGTCCGCTCGCCGGCACCATCCACGAGCACCACGGTCGCGGAGGTGGCGACCGCCGGATCGGAAAGGACGCCCCGCCGGTCGACGCCCCGCTCGTCGAGCAGGTCGAGGAGGTAGCGGCCGAGCGCGTCGTCGCCCACCTTGCCGGCCACGCCGGCGGTGAGACCGAGCCGGACGAGCGCGCTCGCCGTGTTGACGGCGCACCCGCCACCATGAAGCGATATCTCGTCCACGAGCGCGAGCGAGCCACGTTCGGGAAGCTCGCCGACCGGACGGGCGATGGCGTCGGCCACGAGGATTCCCAGACAGACGACGTCCATGGCGGACGGTTAACGTATCCCGGTGGGGTCGGCATGAGGGCGGAGTTCGCGCGGGACGTCGAAGCTGCGCTCGGGCCTGCAGCAGTGATCACCGAGCCGGAGCAGCTCAAGACCTACGAGTGCGACGGCCTTACGGGCCACCGCGTCGTGCCGGGGCTCGTCGTCCTTCCGGACTCCACGCAGGCCGTCCAGGACGTGGTGCGGTTCTGCGCCCGCGACGGCGTCCCCTTCGTCGCCCGCGGAGCGGGAACGGGCCTTTCCGGCGGCGCTTTGCCGGTCGCGGACGGGATCGTCATCTCGCTGGCGCGCATGAACCGCATCCTCGACGTCGACCTCGAGAGCGCGCGGGTGACAGCCCAGCCCGGTGTGACGAACCTCGCCATCACGGAGGCCGTCGCCTCGCACGGGTTCTTCTACGCGCCCGATCCTTCCAGCCAACAGGTCTGCACGATTGGCGGCAACGTCGCGGAGAACTCCGGAGGAGCCCACTGCCTGAAGCACGGCTTCACCGTAAACCACGTGCTCGAGGCCGAGGTCGTCCTGCCGGACGGCGAGCTGGTGCGTCTGCGGGCCGGCGATCCCGGCCCCGATCTGCTCGGCGCCTTCGTCGGCTCCGAGGGCACGCTCGGCATCGCCACCGAGATCGTCGTTCGGGTGCTCCGGCAGCCCGAGGCGGTGCGCACGCTCCTCGCCGGCTTCGACTCGACCGACCAGGCCGGCACGGCGGTGTCGGGCATCATCGCCGCCCGAATCCTCCCTGCTGCGATCGAGATGATGGACCGCCTCACGATCGAGGCCGCCGAGGCCGCCGTGCATCCCGGCTACCCGGATGTGGCAGCGGTCCTCATCGTCGAGCTGGACGGGCCGGCGGGGCAGGTCGAGGACGATCTCGCGGCGGTCGAGGACCTCTGCCGCGAGGCCAGCGCGGTGGAGATCCGGGTCGCGGCCGACGAGGTCGAGCGGGCGCTCCTCTGGCGAGGCCGCAAGGCGGCCTTCGCGGCCATGGGAAGGGTGAGCCACGACTACTACGTCCAGGACGGGGTCGTCCCGCGGACCCGCCTGCCCGATGTGCTGCGCCGGATCGCTGAGCTCGAGCGCGAGCACGGCCTCCGGGTCGGCAATGTCTTCCATGCCGGTGACGGCAACCTCCATCCGCTCGTCCTCTACGACGCCCGCGAAGAGGGCCAGGCCGAGCGTGCGGAGAAGCTGGCCATGGCCATCCTGGACGCCTGCATGGACGCGGGCGGCTCGCTGACCGGCGAGCACGGGATCGGCGTGGACAAGGCCTGCTCAATGCCGAGCATGTTCGGCCCGGACGACCTCGAGGCCATGGGCCGCCTGCGCCGCGGGTTTGACCCGGCCGGCCTCGCGAATCCGGGGAAGGTGCTCCCCACCCCCCGGCTCTGCGGCGAGGTGCCGGGCCCGTACCGAGCACATCCTCTCGAGAGAGCCGGGCTTGCCGAGCGTCTTTGAAGCCGAGCCGCTGACGGTCGCCCAGGCAGGCGAGGTGTTCGAGCGCGCGGCCGGCGAGGGTCAACGCGTCTCGATCGAGCGTGGCGGTGGCGACCTCGTCGTCTCGACGCGGTACCTCAACCGGCTGCTCGAGCACGAGGCGGGCGACCTCACGGTCACCGTGGAGGCGGGCATCCGGCTCTCGGCGCTGAACGAACGCCTGGCGGAGCACGGCCAGAGGCTCGCTCTCGACCCCCCAGGCGACCCGACGATCGGCGCGGCGATCGCCGGCGACCTCTTCGGCCCGCGGGCGCATCGTTACGGGCGGATGCGCGACCTTGTCCTCGGGGTGACCGTCGTGCTCGCCGACGGCACGCTCGCAAACTCCGGGGGGAAGGTCGTGAAGAACGTCGCCGGGTACGACCTCGCCAAGCTCTTCTGTGGCTCGCACGGGCGCCTGGGACTGATCGCGCGCGCCAGCCTGCGGCTCCATCCCGTCGCAGAGACGAGCCGGACGCTCGTCGTCGACGTGTCGGGGCCCGCGGATGTGCGGGCGCTCGTGCGGGTCGTACGCCACTCGCAGCTCGCGCCGAGCGCCGTCGACCTCGTCTGGAAGGCGAAACGCCCCGTCCTCGCCCTGCTCTTCGAGGGCGGGCGCGCTGCGACCTCGGACCAGGTCGAACGGGGCCGCGCGCTCGTGGGTGCACGTGAGGACGGCGACGTCTGGGATGAGGTCGCTGCCCGCCAGTCGGCCTCCCGCTCGCGCGGGGCGTTCGCGGCGGGCGAGCTCGGAGGGGTGCTCGAGGAGCTGCCGGAAGCGCTCGTCCGCATCGGTCCCACGTGCTTCGCGTACCTCCCCGAAGCGTACGAGCAGCCGTGGTCGGCGCTCGCCGAGCGGGTCAGGGAGCAGTTCGATCCCGGCGGTGTTCTCGCGTGACCGGGATCGACCGCGAGCTCATCAGCACGTGCGTCCACTGCGGGTTCTGCCTGCCGACGTGCCCGACCTGGGACCTCTGGCGAGAGGAGATGGACTCGCCGCGCGGGCGCATCTACCTGATGGAAGGGCTCGCCGACGGCACCCTCCAGCTCAACCGGACGGTGGTCGAGCACTTCGATCGCTGCCTCGGCTGCATGGCGTGCGTCAGCTCGTGCCCGTCGGGTGTCCTCTACGACCGGCTGATCGAGCAGACGCGCGCCACGATCGAGCAGGAGTTTCGCCGGCCGCGCCGCGAGCGTGCGCTGAGGTCCGCCGTTCTGACCGTGGTCGCCCGCCCGCGCCGGCTGCGCAGGGCGCTGAAGCTCGCACCGGTCGGGCGGCACCTGCCGCTACCCGGCTTTCTCCGCCCGTTGGCTGAGCTGGCCCCGCGCTGGCGCGCGGCGGAGGCGCCGCCGGAGCTCACAGGGGCCCTCGGAGAGCAAACCGCCCGCGTGGGCCTGCTCACCGGGTGCGTCCAGCGCGTCCTCTTCGGCGACGTGAACGCCGCCACCGCCCGGGTCCTCGCTGCGCACGGCTACGAGGTGGCCGCGCCCAGAACACAGGACTGCTGCGGCGCGCTCGCGGTGCACGCCGGACGCCGGAAGACGGGCCTCGAGCTGGCCCGGAAGACGATCGACGCGTTCGATGCGGCCGGCGTCGACATCGTCGCCTCCAATGCCGCCGGGTGCGGCTCGAACCTGAAGGACTACGGGCACCTGCTGGCCGACGACCCTCGCTACGCCGAGCGGGCGACGGCCTTCTCCGCTCGCGTACGCGACGTGTCGGAGCTGCTCGCCGGCGCGGAGGCGCGCACGGAGCCGAGGCGGCTCGAGCTGCGTGTTGCGCTCCAGGACTCCTGCCACCTGGCGCACGCGCAGGGCCTGCGGGCCGAGCAGCGAGCGATGCTCAGCCGGGTACCGGGCCTCGAGGTCGCGGAGGTCGAGGATCAGGCGCTCTGCTGCGGAAGCGCCGGCATCTACAACCTCGTGCAGCCGGAGGCGGCGGGCGAGCTGGGGCGTCGCAAGGCAGAGCGAGTCCTGGCCACGCGGGCCGACGCCTACGCGGCCGCCAACCCGGGCTGCCTCGTCCAGGTCACCGCGGCACTCCGCCGGGCCGACCATCCCCTGCCGGCGTTCCACCCCGTGGAACTCGTGGACGCGTCCCTGCGCGGTGTGGACGCCGGCGAGCTCCTCAGGCAGGCACGGCGGTGAGCGGCACGACCGACGACGAAGCCTGCGACTCGAGCGCGGCGGTGAAGATCCGATGGGTCGCCGCCGCCTCCTCCGGGGTGGCGCAGTGGAAGGTTTGGCGCATGCCGTCCCGGCCGTGGGCAAGCTCGTCGAGGAAGGCGGCCCACATCTGGAGGATCGCGTCCGAGAAGCCGAACTCGAAGATCGCGCCGGTGATCGACGGGTAGGCGGACTCCGACCCCAGGTCGACCACGTTCCAGGCCTGCGGCCCTCCGGGCTCATACGACATCGAGCGGAGGGTCTTCGGCTGCTTGGTCGTGTAGGCGATCGACCCCTCGGTCCCGTCCACCTCGATGATCCACGTGTTCGTCTCACCCGGCGCGATCCGCTTCGTCTCGATCCGCAGCGGGAAGGTGTCGCCGTCCTCCTGGACTTCGCAGACAAGCAGGGCGTTGTCCCACGTGTCGCAGGCGGCGGTCCCACCCCGGCCGTCGGGCCGCTCGCGCACGATGTCGGAGAGGATCGCGCGCACGTTGCTCGGGAACCAGCCGGCCCGCAGCGGCAGGTGCAGGGCGTGCATACCGAGGTCGCCCATGACGCCGTACTCCCCATTCTGCGCGGCGCGCCGCTTCCAGTTGATCGGCTTCGCCGGGTTCAGGTCGCTCGAGTGCAGGAAGGCCGAGCGCACCTCGAGCAGCCGCCCGTAGCGGCGCTCGGCGATCCAGCGCCAGACGCTCTGCCCTCCCGGGTAGAAGGGCAGCTCGGAGGAGCAGCGGACGAGCAGCTCCGGGTGAGCGGCGATCTCCGCGCCGATCGCCTGGTTCGCCGGGAGGTCGATCCCGAACGGCTTCTCCCCCAGAAGGTGCTTTCCGGCCCGCAAGCAGGCCGTGTAGACCTCCTCGTGCAGGTGGTGCGGGATCGCGCAGTAGACCGCCTCGACCGCGTCGTCCGCCAGCAGCTCGCGGTAGTCCGAGACGAGGCGCGGCGCGGGCTCGAGCCGCCTGTACCAGTCGAGTACCTCGGGGCTCACGTCGCAGACGACGGCCAGCTCGGGGCGGACGCCGGGCAGGTCGACGTGCGCCCACCGCGCGGCGGCGCTCGCGAACTCGCGGCCCATGAGGCCTCCGCCCACGAGGCCGAGACGGATGACCCGCTCAGACACCGGCTGCGAGACCTGCGAGCGCGGTCTCGGCGGTCGCGCCCTCGTGCACGATCGCCATGAGCGCCCGGGTCATGCCGACCGGATCGCCGTGCTGGACGACGTTACGCCCATATACGATCCCGGCCGCCCCCTGGCCGAGGACGGCCTCGGTCCGCCGGAGAATCTCGTCGTCGGACGCGCGCCCGCCGCCGCGAACGAGCACCGGCACGCGCCCCGCCGCCTCCACGACGCGGCCGTACTCTTCGAGCTGGTTCGTCGGGTCGGCCTTGACGACATCGGCGCCGAGCTCGACGGCCTGGCGCACGAGCGTGACGATCGTGTCCGCGTCGCCGTTGACGCCGTAGCCCGCGTCGCCCGCCTTCATCGCAAGCGGCTCGACCATCAGGGGCATCTGGAGCGGTTCGCAGGCGGCGCGGAGCGTCGCCACGTTGCGGACGCACTGCCGGTGCAGCTCGGGCTCGCCGGGGAGCGAGAGCAGGTTGACGACCACGCAGGCGGCGTCGAGCCGCACCGCGCGGCCGACCGCGTCGTCGACCAGCTCACTCCAGAGCACACCTGGAGGCCTGGGGCCGTAGACATTCGCGACGTCGGTGCGCAGCACGAGCGCGGGCTTGCGAGGTCCGGGCAGCCGCTGCAGCACGGGCGCCTGGCCGGGCGAGAGCTGGATCGCGTCGGGCGCGGCCGCGACGAGCGTCGACACGGCCCGCTCCAGATCCTCGATCCCCTGGAGGAAGGAGGGCTCCCCGAAGAAGCCATGGTCGACGGCGACGTCGAAGCAGCGGCCGTCGGCGGCAAAGAGACGGTTCAGCCGGGCGCTAGCGATACGCGACCTCCTCGCGCCGGCCCGACTCGCTCGAGCGAACGACCGCGTCGCAGATCTCGGCCGCCCGGTAGCCGTCCTCGAGCGTCGCCCCGTGCGGGGCGACCTCCCCGTTCTCCGCTATCGCCGTGAGGAGGTGATGGAGCTCGTGCACGAATGAATGCTCCCAGCCGATGATGTGGCCGTGAGGCCACCAGTGCTCCCAGAAGGGGTGGTCGGCCTCGGAGACGAGCACGCTGCGGAAGCCCTGGGCACGGTCGGCCGGCTTCGAGCCGCGGATGTGCACCTGCAGCTCGTTCAACCGCTCCAGGTCGAAGGCGATCGAGCCCTTCGACCCGTTGATCTCCCACGCGAAGGCGTTCTTGCGCCCGGGGCAGAAGCGCGAGGCCTCGATCGTTCCGACCGCGCCGTTCTCGAACTCGACGATCGACTCGAAGGCGTCGTCGACGTCTCGCCCCTGCTTGAACGTCCGCGTCGCCCCGCTCACCGACGTGATCTCGCCGACGAGGTAGCGCGCGAGGTCGATCACGTGCGCGCCGAGGTCGCCGAGCGCTCCGGAGCCGGCCGCCGCGCGATCGAAGCGCCATACCTGGTCGTCGATGTCGCCCCACTCCTGGAGGTACCGGCCCCGGAAGTGGTAGATGTCGCCCAGCTCGCCGGCCTCGAGCAGCTCGCGGGCGAAACGCACGGCCGGGACGAAGCGGTAGTTGAAGGCGCACATGTGCTTCACGCCCGCCGCTGCGACCCGCTGCCAGACCTCGTAGCTCTCCTCCGCGGTGCGTGCGAGCGGCTTCTCGCAGACCACATGCTTGCCCGCCTCGGCCGCCGCGATCGTCGGCTCCGCGTGCAGGTCGTTCGGCCCGCTGTTGTCGAAGAGCTCGATCTCGTCGTTGGCGAGCAGCTCGCGCCAATCGGTCGCGTAGCCCTCGAACCCGTAGCGGCGCGCGGCCTCCGCGACCGCCTCCTCGGTCCTCCCCGAGATCGCAACGAGCCGCGGCACCAGCGGGGGCGGCCACGTCATGTAGGCGATCTTGCGGTAGGCGTTCGAGTGCGCCTTGCCCATAAAGGCGTATCCGAGCATCCCGATCCCGATCGTGCGAGCCTCGCCCGTGCCGCCGGCGCGGCCCATGGTGAGGAAGCCGACGTCGCTCTCGTCTGCCATCGTCAACTCCGTTCGTAGGCCGCGTCGAAGGCCAACGCGGAGGGTGTGAAGTCACTCCTGCGCACGAATGCGAGCGCGTCCTGGGCGCCCCACTCCCGGTCCATGCCCGCATCCTCCCACTCGATCGAGAGCGGCCCCTCGTAGCCGATTCGGTTGAGGGCGCGGAAGAGCGACTCGAAATCCACGTCGCCGTGCCCCGGTGAGACGAAGTCCCAGCCGCGCCCGGACTCGCCGAAGTTCAGATGGCCGCCGAGGATCGAGCTGCGACCGTCGAGGCTCTTCTGTGAGTCTTTGACGTGGACGTGGTAGATGCGGTCGGCGAACTCGGTCACGAACGCCGCCGAGTCGAGGAACTGGTGGGCGAAGTGGCTCGGGTCGAAGTTGATCCCGAAGCCCTCGCGCCGGTCGATCGCGTCCAGCGTCTTGCGCGTGGTCACGAAGTCGTAGGCGATCTCCGTCGGGTGCACCTCGAGGCCGTAGCGGACCCCCTCCGCCTCGAAGACGTCGATGATCGGGCCCCACCGGTCCGCGAAGTCCTGGTACCCCGCCTCGATTGCGTCGAAGTCGTTCGGCGGGAACGAGTAGAGGAGGTGCCAGACGCTCGAGCCGGTGAATCCGTTGACCTGCGTGATCCCGAGACGTGCGGCCGCCCTGGCCGTGTCCTTCAGCTTCTCGGCCGCCCGCTGCCGCACGCCCTCCGGCTCCCCGTCTCCCCAGACGTCGGGCGGCAGGATCGCCCGGTGGCGGTCGTCTATCGGGTCGCACACCGCCTGCCCCACCAGGTGCGTGCCGATGGCGAAGCACTGCAGCCCGTGCCGCTCGAGGAGCTCGCGGAGGCCGTCGGCATAGCCGGGGTCGGCGAGCGCCGCGTCGACGTCGAAGTGGTCGCCCCAGCACGCCAGCTCGAGGCCGTCGAAGCCCCAGGCGGAGGCCTTGCCGGCGAGCTCGTCGAGCGGAAGGTCGGCCCACTGGCCGGTGAAGAGGGTGACGGGACGTGCCATGCGTGTCCTCCTTAGGCGGTGGTCGAAGCGGTCTCAAGACCGTCGGCAAGGATGAGGTTGACGCCGCCGGCCTCATAGGCAGCGACGGTCTCGCGGGGAACGTTGTCGTCGGCGATGAGCGCGTCGAGCTCTTCGGCGCGCGTGATCGCGAGCAGGGCGGAAAGGCCGAACTTGGACGAGTCGATCAGGCCGATCGTCTTGGCCGAGGACGCGGAGGCGGCCTTCAGGGTGTCGGCCAGCGCCCGCCGCGTCGTGGTCAGCCCGTTCTCGAGCGTGACGCCTCCGGCGGAAACGAAGGCCGTCTCGATGTTGAGGCCGGCGAGGAACTCGACGGCCCACCGGCCGCCGATCATGCGCAGGGTCTGGTCGAGCTCACCCGGGGTGACGACGACATGGATCGATTGCGCGTGCAGCTCGTTGGCGATGGCCGGCGAATTGGTGACGAGGGTGAGCGAGCGCGGCGAGTGGCGCTCCAGGTGCCGGGCGAACACGAGGCAGGTCGTCGACGAGTCGACGAAGATGGTCGAACCGTCCTCGACGAACTGCGCGGCGCGCTCGGCGATCACCTGCTTCTCCAGCACCGCGCTCTCGAGACGCTTCGACCAGTCGGTCGCCACCCGGAGCGCGCGCGGGCCGCTGCCCGGGAGCCGAGCGCCCCCGTGGACGCGCTCGATGAGCCCGTCCTCGCCGAGGCGGGCAAGGTCGCGGTGGATCGTGACTTGCGACACGCCGTGGTCGCGGGCGAGCTCGGCCACCGAAGCACCGCCGTCACGCCTGATCCGCTCGAGCACGCTCGCTCTGCGCAGGTCCGCCGGCACCGATGCGTCCCCCTTCACGTCGCCGACGGGGTCGAGGCCATGGCGAGATACCGCTCGGCAACGAGATCGGCGAACTCCGGGTCGTTCACGTGCGTGTCCACGAGCTCGAGCTGGATGTCGGGGCGGAGCGACGCGCCGAGGGCGTCCAGGAAGGCTGCGTCCGCCTCGGGGAACCAGAGGTCGCCTCCCTTGACGTCCGCCAGCGAGAAGCCGAGGGTCGGGGCGACGACGCGCACGGGCCCGCGCGCCTCGTTCAGGCGCTCGGCGACGACGCGCCCGAGCTCGGCCATCTCGTCCGGCTCGAGCCGGACGAGCGTCGCCACCGGATTGTGGTAGTAGCTCTTGCGGGCCTGGTACTCGGCGGGGAGCGTGTCCGGCGCCCCCTGGTTGAAGAAATCGACGCAGCCGGGGACGACCACCTGCGGCAGGCCCCGGGCGCCCGCGACTCGAAGCCGATCGGGCCCGGTCGCGTGGAGGCCGTCCAGGATCGAGTTCGCAAGCTCGGAGAGCGTGTAGTCGATCACTCCGGCCAGCGCGCCGGCTTCGATGAGCTTCTCCATGGCCGGACCGCCGACGCCGTTCGCGTGGAAGATGACCGGCTCGTGGCCCGCCTGCTCCAGGGACGCGCGGATCCGCATCACCGCCGGGGTCGTGTGCCCGAGCATCGTGATGCCGACGCTCCGGCTGCTCAAATCCTGCAACGGGCGGCCTGCCTCGCGGGCCATGCCCGCCACCGCCGCCGCGGCATTGTCGAAGACGGCCCGTGCGATCGGGTTGAGGCCGAGGATGTCGACGACCGAGTGCATGACCAGCACGTCGCTCTCGCCGACGAAGGGGCCGAACGCGCGGCGTCCCGATGCGCTCGGGGTGACGATCAGCTTCGGGACGCCCACGGGGAGCGCGCGCATTGCGGCGGCTCCCAGGAGAGCCCCCTCCGCCCCGCCCAGGCAGAGCACGCCGTGGAGGCGGCCTTCGAGCCAGAGGCGCAGGCAGACCGCGCGCACGCCCTGCTCCATCAGCTCGACCGCCGCGCCGCGGCTGCCGGCCGACTGAACGTCCTCCAGCTCGTAGCCGGCCGCGCGTGCCACCTCCTCCCGCGTGACGTCCGCGCTCGTCCCGGGGTCGCCCAGGATTCCCGAGTCGATGACGACCGGCCGGACACCAAGCGCGTCCAGGCGCTCGCGCACGTAGGCGATTTCGTCGCCCTTCGTGTCGAGCGTTCCGATCAGTGCGATCTGCGGCTCGTCCCTCACCGGCATCGACTCACGCCCGATCGCGCCACTCCCGCGTGTGCACCTCGACCGGGACCTTCTGGAACTCCACCAGCGCCTCGGCCAGGTGCTGGGCGTAGAGCTCGTAGGTGCGCTCGCCCTTCTCGGCCGTGGCGCGGAACGGATTGCCGATCACCCCGCTGGGCGTGAAGTCGCCGTGATCCGTGGGGAAGAGGAAGTACTGGTACCCGTGGAACTCGACCTCCGGCGCGCCGTCCAGCTTGATGAAGCTCTCCGGGAACCAGTCCGGCCGGCCGACCTTCTGGTTCACGGCGCGGTCCATGCGCACGAGGCTCTCGTCGTGCGCCATCACCTGCGCGGTCTCGAGCTCGCTCGAGTGCCAGCCCGGCGTTTCCTCGGGCGGGTTCTCCATCACGGGCTCGATCAGCCCGAGGTACCGCTCGGCGTACAGCTTGGAGAACGTCACGAAGGCGCCGGTCTCGTAGCGGATTCGCCGGAGCAGCGGGTCGATGATCTTCGTGTTCGAGCCGTGGTTGTTCACGAACACGAGTCGGTTGAACCCGTGGTGGATGAGCGAGCGCGCGACGTCGTGGTAGATCTCGAGCAGGATCTGCGAGCGGATCGTGATCGTTCCGGTCCCCTCGCCGGGCTCGTACATGTGTTGCGGCGAGTAGCCGAACCACACGCAGGGCGTGTACAGCACCTCCGCCCGCTCGGCTGCCCGCCGGGTGATCTGGTCGGCCTGGATCGTGTCGGTCGCGAGCGGCAGGTGCGGGCCGTGCTGCTCCAGGCTCGCGATCGGGATCATGACGATGTCCTTTTCGCCCAAGTACGCCTTGATGTCCGGCGGGGCGAGATCAGCGATGTTGTAGGAGGGGAGCTCCATCGAAGCTCCCCTACGCGGGCGCGGTTGCGCTCATCGCCTGGCGCACGCAGTCGATCGACTCCTGCACGTAGCGGTCGTACAGCTCCTCCGGCACGGCGCCCGTGCCGTGATCGCGCAGGAACTGCTCCAGCCCGACGCTCGCGTCCGCCTCCGAGGCGTCGCCGATCTCCGTCCGCTCCGAAATGCGGCTGCGGTCGACCGTGGCGACGAACTCGACGGTGAGATAGCCGTCGTAGCCGACCTCGCCCAGCGTGCGCACGAGCAGCTCCCAGTCGAGGGCGCCCTGGCCGGGGGGCATGCGGTTGTTGTCCGCGATGTGGAAGTCGACCAGCTGGTCGCCCGCGGCCCGGATCGCGCCGGCCCAGTCAGCCTCCTCGATGTTCATGTGGAAGATGTCGAGGCAGACGCCGCAGTCGCCGCCAACGTCCTCTGCCAGCGCGAGCGCCTGGTCGCACCGGTTCAGAAAGTAGGTCTCGAAGCGGTTGAGCGGCTCGAGAGCGAGACGAACGCCGCACTTCTCGGCGTGTGCCTGGCACTCCTTCAGGCTCTCCACGGCCCACTTCCACTCCTGCTCGGGGGTCGACATCGGCGTGACCTTGCCAACCGTGGAGGGCACGACCGTGAGGATGGAGCCGCCGAGGGACTTGATCAGGTCGAGCGTGTCCTTTACGTACTGGACGCTGCCGACGCGGACGTAGTGGTCCTCGTGCAGGAGATCGCGGCCGCCGACCATCAGGGTCACGGAGCCCCAGCACTCGAGCCCGTTCTCGTCGAGCAGGGAGCGCACCTGCTTCGCGTCGTAGAGCGCGGGCTCTCCCGAGATCTCGATGCCGTCGTAGCCGCAGCGCCCCAGCCGCCGGATCGTCGTCTCGATCGGCTCCGGCCGCATCCAGTTGTGCATCGCCACCTTCAGTGCCATTCGGTCCTCCTCTGCTTCGACTGCGTTACAGATCGAGCTTGCCAGGGTTCATGATCCGGTTCGGATCGAGGACCTCCTTGATCCTGCGTAGGACGTCGAGCGCCTGGCCGTGCTGGGCGCGCATGTACGGCGCGAGCTTCATGCCGACTCCGTGGTGGTCGTTCATGACGCCGCCGGCTCCCAGCATCGCCTGCACCGCGTCGTCCCAGATGCGGTCGTGGAGATCGATGGCCTCGGGGCCACCGTCAGGGACGATGAAGCGGCCGTACATCATCGTCCCCCACGGATACCAGTGGCTGAAATGGGCCTTGAGCGCCAGCCCGTGCTCGGCGTACGGCGCCTCGACCGCGCGCTTCACTGCCTGATACACGTCGTAGATCCGTGCGTAGGGAGCGACGGCTTCGAGCGTGCCCCAGATGGCTGGCAGCTCCGGGTGGTGCGGTGGCTTGTAGAACTCGTACCGCCGGCGCCACCACGTCTCGCCGAGCCCGTCGTCCAGAATCGTCCCGCCGTGCTCGCGCGCCAGAGCGAGCATGGTCTCCGCCTCGGCGTCGGCAACCGCTGGCTCTCCCTCGAAGCAGAAGACCGTGCAGACCCCTTCGAGCTCGCGCTCGACGACCGGGCCGAGGGACGTGCGCGTGGCGATCTCGTCGTACAGGCGCACGACCGAGGGGCGCAGGCCGCGCGCGATGCAGGCGCGCACGGCCGTGATCCCCTCAGGCACCGACCCGAACGAGACCGCCTCGAAGCGCCGGGCCGCCGGAAGCGGGACGAGTTGCAGGGTGGCGCGGGTGACCACACCGAGCGTTCCCTCGGAGCCGACGAACAACTGCGTGAGCTCCGGCCCAACTGCGTGCCGGGGGACGGCGACCGTCTCGAACACGCCTCCGTCGGCCAGGGCCACGCGCAGCGAGAGCACGAGGTCTTCGATCTTGCCGTAGCGGGTGGAGAGCACTCCCGAGCCGCGTGCGGCGACGTAGCCGCCGACGGTCGCCAGGTCGACCGAGGCAGGGTAGTGGGGCAGCATGAGCCCGCGCTCGTTGAGCGCCTGCTCCAGCACCTCGCCGTTGACGCCCGCCTCGGCCGTGACGGTGAGCGACTCCTCGTCCACGTCGACGATTTGGTCGAGGCGCGTGAGGTCGAGGAGGATGCCGCCGTCGACCGGCACGGCTCCCCCCTGGCTTCCCGAGCCGCCCCCGCGAGGCACGACGGGAAGCCCTCGCTCGTTCGCGAAGCGCAGCACGGACGCGACTCCTGCCTCGTCCGCAGGCAGCACGACGACGTCGGGCACGCCGAGCGGTGCGCCGTTCGCCCGCGCCGCGAGCGCCTTCCAGTAGGTGTCGGCGGTATACCTCTCGAGGAGGTTGCCGTCGGTGACGACAGCGTCACCGCCGACAAGCTCCCGCAGATCGCGCGCGAGAGCCTCGGTCTTGGGGGCCTCGACGCTCACGATGCCCGCATCGAGCTCCAGGGAGCCTCGCCGGAGACGTCCACGAGCTCGTAGCCTCCCTCACCGGCGCACGGGCCGAGGGCGACGGTCAGGCGCGCGCTCTCCTCCCCGGTGTTGAAGGAGGCGTGGACGGTGTCCTTCGCGATGAACACGGCCTCGCCGGGCCCGAGGACGGTCTTCTCACCCTCGAGCCATTGCTCGATCTCGCCCGCCTGGACGACGATGACCTCCTCCTGCTCGGGATGCTTGTGAAAGTCGTGGCCGTGCCCCGGCTCGAGCGACACGTCGAGCACCGTGAGCTGCTGGGCGCCGGTGGAGAGGGGCCGGCTGATCCAGCCCAACCCTCCCCAGTCGAGCTGCTCGCGCTCGATGTCGGTCTCGTGGACGAACCTTCCGTTCACACCCGCTCTCCTTCCGCGCTCGTGATGGGGATGGCCTTGAAGCGCCGCACCGTCTCGGTCAACGCGGTCTCGACCGGCAGCCGCTCCATGCTCGAGGCGCCGAAGAAGCCGACGACGCCCCGCGTGTGCTCGAGCACGTAGGCGGCGTCGTCGGGCTCCGCGATCGGGCCGCCGTGGCAGAGGACGAGCACGTCCGGCGCGATCTTCACGGCCGCGTCGTGCATGGCCTGGACGAGCTCGACAGACTCGTCCAGCGTCCTGACGGTCTCGGCGCCGATCGTCCCACCGGTGGTCAGGCCCATGTGCGGCACCAGCACGTCGGCTCCCGCCTCCGCCATCGCCCGGGCGTCGTCCGGCGTGAAAATGTACGGGCACGTGAGGAGATCGAGCTCGCGCGCTGCGCGGACGACCTCCACCTCGAGCGCGTAGCTCATGCCCGTCTCCTCGAGGTTCTGGCGGAAGGTTCCGTCGATCAGGCCGACGGTGGGGAAGTTCTGGATGCCTGTGAACCCGGCCTCCTTGAGCTCCCGGAGGAAGACCGGCATGAGCCGGAAAGGGTCGGTCCCGCACACGCCGGCGAGGACCGGCGTCGACTCCACGACCGGCAGGACCTCGCCGGCCATCTCCATGACGATGGCATTCGCATCGCCGTAGGGAAGCAGGCCCGCGAGGGAGCCCCTGCCCGCCATGCGGTAGCGCCCAGAGTTGTAGATGATGATGAGATCGGCGCCGCCGGCCTCGGCGCACTTCGCCGAGAGTCCCGTCCCCGCGCCCGCGCCGACGATCGGCCGGCCGTCCCCTACCTGCCGGCGGAGGCGCTCGAGAGCCTGCTCGCGCGTCATGCCCGCACTCCCTCGGCCGCCCAGGCCCGGTAGTGCTCGTGCAGCGTGTCCACCATGGCGTCGGCGAAGGCCGGGTCGTTGATGTCGGCGTCGAGTTCGCGGACGTCGACGCCGGGGTCGAGCGTCTCGCGCAGGCCGTCGAAAAGGGCTCGGTCCGCGTCGGGATCGTGGAAGGGCTGGCCTTCGACCGCAATCAGGGACACCCCGCGGAGTGGGAGGAACAGGGTCACCGGGCCCGTCGCCCGCGACAGCTTCCGCCCGATGCGGCGCCCGAGCTCGGCGCACTCCGCCGGAGTGGTGCGCATCAGCGTGACCGTCGGGTTGTGCTTGTAGAGAACGCGGTCTTTGAACTCGGCGGGCACGCTCTCGAACGGGCCGAAGTTGACCATGTCGAGTGCCCCGAGCGAGACGACCTGCGGAAGCCCGAGCTCGCCCGCTGCCTCGAGGCGGTCCGGCCCGGCCGAGAGGACGCCTCCGACGAGGTCGTCCGCGAGCTCTGTGGTCGTGACGTCCAGCGAGGCGGTGATGAACCCGGCGCGCATGAGCGCCTCCATCGACTGCCCGCCGGTGCCGGTGGCGTGAAAGACGAGCACCTCGTAGCCCAGCTCCTCGAGCCGATCTCGGGCCGCGGTCACGCACGGGGTCGTGACACCGAACATCGACGCGCCGACCAGCGGCTTCCCGCTCTCGACGGGCGGCGGCTCCGAGGTCGCCATTCCGGCCATCGCCGCCGCCGCGTTGGCGAGGATGCGGGAGGAGACGGCGTTGATCCCGGCGATGTCGACGACCGAGTACGTCATCGTCACGTCCGTCGCGCCCACGTACGGGCGGGTGTCGCCCGAGGCCATCGTCGAGACGATCAGCTTCGGAACCCCCACGGGGAGCGCGCGCATAGCCTCGGCGGCGATGGCGCTTCCGCCCGAGCCTCCGAGGGCGAGCACGCCGTCGAGGCGCCCTTCCGCGTGCAACCGGGTCACGACATCGGCGGCGCCGCGCGCCATCGTCTCCACGGCCGCGCCCCGGTCGCCGGCCTCCGCGAGCGCGCGGATGTCGGCGCCCGCCGCCCGCGCGACCTCCTCGCGGCTCACGTCCGGGGCGGTCCGCGGCTCGCCAAGAACGCCTGCGTCGACCAGGATCGTCTCGACGCCTTGCGCGCCCAGGAGGGAGCGCAGGAACGCGTACTCGTCCCCCTTCGTGTCGAGCGTGCCGAGAAGAACGACGGTGGCCACGATCTAGGCCGCCGTCCCTTCCACTCGGGTGACGCCGAGGTAGCGCTGCTGGGCATCGGGGTCGCCCATGAGCGCCTCGGCGGTCGTCTCGGTGGCGATCTCGCCCGCGACCATGATCAGCTGCCGGTCTGCGAGCGACGTCGCCACGCCGAGGTTCTGCTCGACGAGCAGCAGCCCGACGCCCTCCTCGACGAGGCCCAGGCACGTCTCGACGAGGCTCTCTACGATCGCGGGCGCGAGCCCCTCGGATGGCTCGTCCATGATCAGGAGCCTCGGGTTGCCGAGAAGAGCGCGGGCGATGGCGAGCATCTGCTGCTCTCCGCCCGAGAGCTGGGCGCCGCTGATCTTGCGGCGCTCCGCCAGGCGCGGGAACAGCTTCCAGATGGCCTCCTTCGTCCACCGGCCGCGGCCGTCGGAACCGAGCATGTCGAGATGCTCCTCGGTCGAGAGCGAAGGGAAGAGGCGCCGGCCCTGAGGCACGTAGCCGATCCCGGCGCCGGAGATCTTGTAGGGCGGGCGTCCCATCAGCTCCTGGCCCTCGAAGCGGACGGAGCCCTCGGCACGGTCCATCAGGCCCATGATCGTCAGGCAGAGCGTGGTCTTGCCCATGCCGTTGCGCCCGATCACGGCGACCGGCTGGCGCCCCATCTCGAAGCCGACGTCCTGCAGAACGTGGCCGCGCCCGTAGTAGGCGTTGACCTTCTCCAGGACGAGGACGGGCTCACTCATCGTGATAGTGGTGCTTTCCGAGATAGAGGTCGTGGACCAGTTCGTTGGCGCGGATCTCGGCGGGCGTGCCCTCGACGATCACTCGACCGTCGTGCATCATGGTCACCCGCTCGGCCACCGTGAGCGCGACGTCCATGTCGTGCTCGATGAGGATCAGCGTGATGCGCCGGTCGAGCGTGAGCAGGAGCTCCGTCAGCAGCGCGCGCTCGCCGCGGGAGAGGCCCGCCGCCGGCTCGTCGAGCATCATGATCGTGGGGTCGCTCGCGCGGGCCACGCCGAGCTCGAGTTGGCGCTGCTCGCCGTGCGAGAGGGAGCCCACGAGCGTCCCGAGCTGCTGCTCGAGCCCGATCTGCCCGGCGAGCTCGCGGGCCCGCTCCCGAACCGCGCCGTCACGGCCGGGGAGCCGCACGGGGCGGAGGTGCCCGCCCCGTGGGCCCAACGCGGCCAGGTAGAGGTTGTCCTCAACCGTCAGGCCGAGGAAGAGCCGCGACGTCTGGAACGTCCGTGTCAGGCCGAGCTTGGCCCGCTTCCGTGCGGGCGTCTTCGTGACGTCGCCGCCGAAGAGCTCGACGCTGCCCGCCGTCGGCGGGAACTCGCCGGAGATGACGTTGAACAGGGTCGTCTTGCCGGCGCCGTTCGGGCCCAGCAGGGCACGGCGCTCACCGGGCTGGACGTCGAGGTCGACGTCACGGACGGCGTGAACGCCCCCGAAGCGCCGGCCGACGCCGCGGAGGCGGACGATCGGCTCGGCGCTCTGGGGCTGTGTGGCTGCGACGGTCACAGGCTCGCTCGGTCGACTACCGTCCTCCGCCCTGATCCGTCCACGGAGGCGGCGTGCCCTCCTCGCAGGCCGGGTTCTCCCGGTCGGGCGAGGGCGTGTCCGGGCTGAAGGCACCCGCAAACGTCTGGTCGACCTCCGGGATCGTCTCCAGCGTCTTGACGTCGGGGACGCCGTCGCCGGTCTCATCCGCGACGATCTGCTGGAGGAAGTTGTCCATGATCGCCTGGCGGTTCTCGTCGAGCCTGATCGGCCCGAGAGGAGCCTCGAGCTCGAGACCCGCGAGCGCCTCGCGGAACGCCGCGTGGTCGTCCGAGAGGTCGCCCTCGACCTGCTCGAGCGCCTGGGCGATCGCCTCCATCGCGGTGTAGTAGCCGTAGAAGAAGACGCTCGAGCCCGTACCTGCCAGATCCGGGTACGCGCTCTCGATCTGTGACGTGTACTCGAGGTACGCGGGCTCCTGGGAGTCGGCCGCCGTCATGCCGGCCGTCACGACTCCGACCACCTGGTCCCCGAGCTCCTCGAGGATCACCGGGTCGGTCATGAAGATGCCGCCCATGATCTTGTCGGCGAGGTTCCCGCGAAGCTGGCCGTACTGCTTCACAAACGCGACCGTGCCGGTCCCGCCGACGCCCATGAAGAAGCCGTCGACGTCCTCGGGGATCTGAGTGATGTAGGAGGAGTAGTCCTCCTCGCCCAGCGGCGGCCACAGGCGCTCGGTGACGTTCCCGCCGATGGAGCAGAACTCCGCCACGAAGCCGGCGATCTGCGAGTACGGGAAGTCGTAGTCGTCTCCGATCGTGACGACGTTGCGCCAACCGAGCTCGTTGTAGGCATAGTTGCCGAGCCCCGCCGTCCACTGGGTTCCGTCGTTGTGGAAGCGGAAGAAGTTCGGAGACTGGACCTTGAGCGTGGTGTCCTGCGCGCCCGAGATGCCGTTCACGAACGTGACTCCCGGCTGCTCCTTCGAGTACTCGGCGACGGCGATGCCCTCGCTTCCGGACAGCGGCCCGACGAGGATGTCGACCTGCTCCTGCTCGACCAGCCGCCGGGCTTCCTCGACCGCCTTGTCAGGGGTCGAGTCCGAGCCGCCGTACACGATCTCGATGGGGTGTCCGGCGATCGTGGCGCCCTCGACGCCGTCGACCGAGTTGCCGCTGACGGGAGTTGCCCCGCGGTTGATGAGGGGGAGCATCGCCCCACCCCAGGTCTGGCCTTCGAAGGGCGCGAACGCGCCTTCATTGTTCGCGAAGACACCGATCTTGATCGCCTCGCCCGTCGCCTCGCCGTCGCTCTCCGCGCCGGTGTCGGTCGGGGCCGCCTCCTCGCCGTCGCCCTCGTCGTCCCCGCCGCACGCTGCGACGGTGGCCGCGAAGACGAGCACGAGCACGGCGAGCAGAGCCCAGAACCTGGCCCTCCCGCCCTCGCTGGAAACGCTCATTCCTACCTCTCCTCCTGTCGGTTCCATCCGAACGCCCGGTGACCGGGGGTTCCCATCGAGCGGTTGGCGCGCGTTTGCTCCTCCCTTCTGCGTCACGACGGTTGGGGACTGTCCGATGCCCGGGCACCCGCCGAGGGCCGCGCCGGCGGCTTGCCCGCGAGTCGCCGCCCGAGAAAGTCGGTGATCGACTGCCAGATCCCCATCAGTCCTCCCGGCGACAGAAGGACGATGACGAGGAAGATCACGCCGATGACGGTGTTGAACCGCTGGCCGACGACGTCGAGGCCACGGGTCCAGTTGTCGAGGGCGGCGAAGGCGAACGCTCCGACCCAGGCACCTTCGAGCCGGAAGAGCCCTCCGATCACCGCGATCACGAGCACGTCGATCGTGCGCGTGAGGTCGATCGACCCCGGCGAGATCCGTGTGTTCCACCAGACGGAGATGATCCCGGCGAAGGCCGCGATGAGAGCTCCCAGGCCGAACGCGAGCATGCGCAGCAGCGGGACGTTGTAGCCGAGCGCGCGCATCCGCGAGGGGTCGTCGCGGACGCCCTGGAGCGCGAGCCCGAACGGCGTGCGCGCCAAGTAGCGAACGAAGGCGTAGACCGCCGCGGAGGTCAGGAGCGCGATGTAGAAGAGGTTCACGGGGTCGGTGACCGGATTCGAGACGATCGCCGGCCGCTCGACGCTGTTTACGCCTCCGAAGCCGGAGAACTGGGTCACCTGGCCGAAGAAGTAGTAGGTGAGGACCGCGACGGCGAGGGTGATCATGAGGAAGTAGATGCCGTAGCTGCGGCTCGCGATCGCCCCGAAGAAGAGCCCTGCCCCGACGGCGGCGAGGATGCCGACGAGCGTGGCCAGCCACGGGTTCCACGCAATGGGCGAGCCACCGTCGGCCTCGACGAGGTTGGCCATCGTGAAGCCGGCGATCCCGTAAAGCGCAACCTGGCCGAGCGACACCATGCCGACGTAGGCGGCGAGGAAGATCAGGCTCGCGGCGGCGATCCCAAGCCAGAGCGCCTTGGTGAGCACCTGGCTCAGATAGAAGTCCGAGAAGAGGAGCGGCGCGATGACGAGGATCAGCGTGAGGACGAGCGCCGGCCCCCACCACAAGGCGCGTTCCGGGGTCAGAGCAGAGCGGTTCACGCCGGCCTCCCGAACAGCCCGAGCGGCCGCACCGCAAGGACGAGCACGAGCAGGCCGAAGATCAGCAGGATCGAGTAGTTCGTGTAGCCGGCCGGCAGGTAGACGTCGCCGAAAGAGTCGACGAGACCGAGAGCCAGCGCCCCGATGGCCGCGCCGGCGAGGCTCCCCATCCCGCCGATGATCACGACGATGAGGGAGATGAGCAGGTACTGGGTGTCGTTCGCCTTGTCGACCGAGATCATCGTCCCCCCGAGCACCCCGCCCAGCCCGGCGAGCGTCGCCCCGAGGAAGAACGCGGCGGCGAAGACGAGCTGGATGTTGATGCCGAGCGCCGAGACCATCTGCCGGTCGTCGACCCCGGCGCGCACGATCATGCCGAACCGCGTGCGCTGGATCATCGCCCAGAGGCAGAGCCCGAGGGCTATCGCGACCAGGAGCACAAAGATGCGGAAGAAGGGGTACGTCAGGTCGGAGAACGGGAGGTGCACGCTCTCCGGGAAGGAGTCGGGCGCGGCGAGCGACTCGGCGATACCGCCGAAGTGGGCCAGGGTCTGGTCGGCGATGATGATGCTGATCGCGATCGTGATCAGTGCCTGGCGTAGGTCCTGCCCCTGGTTCCAGCGCAGGAAGACCTGCTGCATGACAAGGCCGATGACGCCGACGGCCAGACAGGCGACGACGAGCGGAATGATCCAGTCGCCCAGGCCCGCCTCGGACGAACCGAAGGCGGAGGTCGCCTCGCCGCCGGTGAGCTTCGTCTGCAGCTCTAGCGCGAAGAAGCCGGCCAGCATGTACAGCGAGCCGTGGGCCATGTTGACGACGCGCATGAGCCCGAAGATGAGCGTGAAGCCGCTCGCCACGACGAAGTAGAGGCCGGCGAGCGTCAGCCCGTTGAGGCCGACGATGACGAACTGCCGCGGGTCGCCGTAGGCCTTGTAGGAGACCCAGACGGCGACGAAACCGACGACGACGGCGACTGCGATACGGAGCGCGAGCGCCCCGGGAGGGAGCGCGGCGAGGCGCGAACGCCAGTCCAGGTCGGCGACGCCCGCGGTCGCTTCGCTCATGTGTGCCGCATCCAGTCCCCGCCCACTGATCGTTTCTGAAGGAACATGATCAGTATTGAAGCGCGACCGTAACAGGATGAAACAACGGTGTCAACGACCCCGTTACACTCCGCCGCACTCCGCACCACCACGATCCTGGGGAGGCTGGCGCACATGAGCAACGGACTGAAGACGAGCCTCGGTATCTGGGCCCTCGGCCCGATGGTGACACGTTTCGTGCCCGGTGGCTACAAGCCCGAGCACGCGGGCGAGACGACTGCCGCCCGGGTGCGTAGAGCGGTCGACGGGCTGGGGGACCTGATCGACGGCTACGAGTTCCACTACCCCCAGGAGCTCAACGAGGACAACCTGGACGAGGTGCGCGAGGCGCTTCAGGGGCACGACGTCTACTGCATGGCGACGGGGCTCCACCTCGACCCGCAATTCGCCCGCGGCGGCCTAGTCTCGCCGGACGAGGCCACGCGCGCCGAGGCGCGACGTCGCACGACCGCGGCCATCGACTTCGCCGGGGAGCTCGGAGCGCACTTCATCATCTGGCCGGGCATCGAGGGCTACAACTACCCCTTCCAGTCGCCCTACAAGGAGAGCTGGGCGTGGCTCCTGGACGGCATTGGCGAGGCCGCGCAGCGCTGTGCGGACCGCGGGATCCTGCTCTTCCTGGAGCACAAGAACTCCGAGCCGGCCATGAAGATCCTCATGCGCAACATCGGCATGACGCTGCACGTGATCCACAAGCTGCGCGCGCAGGGGCTGGACAACGTCAAGGTCAACATGGACTGGCAGCACCTGCTCATGAATCGCGAGAGCCTCGCGGAGTACGCCGCGATGCTCGCGGCCGAGGGGCTGCTCGGCCACCAGCACGCAAACTCGGGCTGGGGAGACTTCGACGACGACAACATGGTCGGGGCCACCGCGTTCATGGAGACCCTGGAGCTCGCGCTCGAGCTCCGCCGCGCCGGCTACGGCGAGAACGGCGAGCGGCTCGGGTTCGACCTCTACCCCTACACCGAGGACGCGGTCGGGGCGGTGCGCCGCAGCGTGCTTCAGTGGAGATTCATCGACGGCATCGCCGCGCGCATCGACGACGCCGCGCTGCGCGAAGCGCAGATGGCCAAGGATGCGATCCGGGCCTACGAGCTCGTCTACGCGGCCATGGGAGGCGAGTGACCTCGCGAGCCCGGCAGGGGCTCGCTACATGCCCATGGCGTGATACCCGGAGTCGACGTAGAACGTCGTTCCGGTGATGTTCTTCGCCTCGTCGGAGAGGAGGAACGCCGCCGCCTCGCCCACGTCGTCCGCGTCGATGGGGCGGTGGAGCGGGGCACGCTCCTCGACGATCGCCTCCATCGTCGGGAAGCCGGCGATCGAGCGCGCGGCCAGGGTCCTCACCGGGCCTGCGGAGACGGCGTTCACGCGGATGTTCTTCTGGCCAAGGTCCCACGCGAGGTAGCGAACCGACGAGTCGAGCGTCGCCTTGGCGACGCCCATGACGTTGTAGTGCGGCACCGCCCGCTCCCCGCCGAGGTAGGTCATCGTCATGATCGACCCCCCGCCGGCCGCCTCCATCAGCGGCTCCGCGAGGCGCGAGCACGCGACCAGCGAGTAGGCGGAGACGTCGAGCGCGAGCCAGAAGCGTTCCCGCGGGGTGTCCGTGAACCGGCCCTCGAGGTCGCGCGCGTCCGCGAAGGCCACCGAGTGCACGAGCAGGTCGAGCTTGCCGCCGAAAGCCTCCCCCACCTCACCGAAGACGCGCTCCAGGTTCTCGTCTGAACGGACGTCGCACTCGGTGATCAGAGGTGACGAGACACCCTCGGCGAGCTCACGCACGTTCTTCTCGATGCGCTCGCCCTGGTACGTGAATGCGAGCGTCGCGCCGCCCTCGGCGAGCCGCTGGGCGATGGCCCAGGCGATCGAGCGGCGGTTGGCGACTCCGAGGACGAGCCCTGTTTTTCCGGCGAAGCGGTCGCTCACAGCGCGGGGCAGTCTAATCTCGCTGGCGTGAAAGCGTTCGCGCACGACGTCTTCACCTACCCGCTGCCGCAGGGCCACCGCTTCCCGCTGGGCAAGTACAGGCTCGTGCGCGAGGGAGCCGAAGCGTCGCCGAATATCGACGTCGCGGACGCGCGAGGCGCGACCGACGACGAGCTCGGGCTCGCGCACGAGGCCGCGTACCTCCGCCGCGCGGCCGCGGGCGACCTGACGCGGCGCGAGGTGCTCGCGCTCGGGCTCCCCTGGTCGCCCGAGCTCGTGGAACGGGCGCGCCGCTCCGTCGGCGCCACGCTGCTGGCCGCGGACGCCGCGCTCTCGGACGGCGTCGCGGCGAACGTCGGCGGTGGGACGCACCACGCCTTCGCCGACGGCGGCCGCGGGTTCTGCGTCTTCAACGACGTCGTCGTGACCGCGAAGACGCTTCGGCTCTCGGGCCGCGTGCGGACCGTGCTCGTCGTCGACCTCGACGTCCACCAGGGCGACGGGACGCACGCCGCCTTCATGGACGATCCCGAGACGTTCACCTTCTCGGTCAACGGCTTTCGCAACTACCCGTTCCGGCGCGTACCCGGCGACCTCGAGGCGGACCTCCCCGACGACACCGAGGACGACCGGTATCTCGACACCGTCTCGCGGCTCCTTCCGCAGGCGCTCGCGCGCTCACGGCCCGACGTGTGCTTCTACCTGGCCGGCGCGGACCCGTTCCGCGGCGACAAGCTCGGTCGGCTTTCGCTGACGAAGGCCGGCCTCGCCGCCCGCGACACCCTCGTGCGGGACAGCCTCGCTGCGGTCGGCGTGCCGGTCTGCGTGACGCTCGCGGGCGGCTACGCGGACCCGATCGCCGACACGGTCGAGATCAACCTGGAGACCCTGCGGACATTCGCGTCGCGGTCGTAACCGGCGGGTCGTCCGGCATCGGGGCCGCGACCGCGCGGCTCCTCACGGCGCGCGGCTGGCACTGCGTCCTCCTGGCGCGCCGCGCGGAGCGGCTGGAGCCGCTCGCCGCGGAGATCGGGGCCGAGGCGGAGGTCTGCGACGTGAGGGAGCTCGCCCAGCTCGAGGCCGCGGCCGCGCGGATCGGAGAGCGGCATGAGGCCGTGCACCTGCTCGTGGCCAACGCCGGCATCCCGGGCGGCGGCGGGTTCCTCAACCTCCCGCCGGAGCGGATCGAGGACGTGACGAGGACGAACTACCTCGGCAGCGTCTGGGCAGTGCGCGCGTTCCTGTCGCTCCTGGAGGCCGGCGCGCCGTCGGACGTCGTCAACGTCGCCTCGGTCGCCGGCGTGTTCGCGAGCGGAGGCTCGTCCGGCCCCTACGCCGCCTCGAAGCATGCGCAGCTTGCGTTCTCGCGCGGCGTCACCGCCGAGCTCGCGCCCCGCGGGATCCGCGTCCACGCCGTGAACCCCGGGCCGGTCCGCACGGAGGGCTTCCCGCAGACCCGCTTCGACGGGACGCGCTTCGAGCGGCTCGTCCTTCCGCCCGAGCGCGTCGCCGAGGCGATCCTCCGCGCGGTGGAGCGCAACCGGCCGGAGTCGTTCGTCTTCGGCGCCTACCGCATCGCGGGGCTGCTCCAGGCCGCCATCCCGGGGACGCTGAGCCGCATCACCGCCCGCCGGCGCCGCCCTAGCGGGTGAGGCGGAGCGCGACCGTCGCCACCGCCGCGCCGGCAACGGCGTCCAGCACGTAGTGGTTCGCGGTCACGAAGATGACCGCGGCGACGAGGAGTGGATAGGCCGGCGCGACCGCGCGCAGCACCGGGCTCTCGCTCGCCGCGGCGACGCCGGCGGCTGTCACGACGGCGTAGGCGACGTGGATGCTCGGCATCGCTGCGAGCGGGTCGTAGAGCTCCGCGACGACGCCGGAGTCGAGATCGACTCCGGTCACCTCCTCCATCGTGTCCACGAAACCGTCGAGGGAGCGCGGCGGCGCGCACGGGAAGAGCACGAAGATCGGCTGCGCGATCAGCGTCGTCAGCACCGCAGCTTGCCGGAAGCGGTGGAACTCCGGATGCCGCTTCCCGTACAGCCGCATGAGCCAGCCCGCGGTCAAGGCCGCGTTCGAGAAGACGTAGGCGACGTTCAAGACCGCGAGCAGCCGCCGGTGCGGGAGCAGCAGACCCTGGAGCCGCGGCTCGACGTGGATGCCGAGGCGCTGCTCGAGCGCGACGACGCGCTCGCCGTTCGCCATGGCCTGCGCCCGTCCGCGTGCGTCCCGCTTACGGCGGCTTGCGAGGAGGTAGAGCGCATAGACCCCCAGGCCGATCGCGATCTCGCGTCGGCCGGAGTACCGCGTTTCGTGTCGCGCTCGCCGTCCCACTCCAGCCCGCAATACTTACTGCGATGGGCAAGTGGCGACGCAACCTGGCCCGCATCGCCGTCGGCTCGGCCGCGACCGGGGCCTTCCTCTGGCTGTTCCTGCGTGAGGTCGACCTGACGGAAGCCTGGAACGAGATCACCGCGCTCCCGCCGTGGACGATGCTGGTGGCGGTCGCCCTCGTGGTCGCCAACGTGATCATCATGTCGATCCGCTGGCGGTACCTCCTGAGCGGCGCGGGCTACCGGCTCGGGCTCTGGAAGCTCTTCTCCACGGTGGCGGTCGGTCGAGGCGCCAACAACATCCTCCCGGCACGCGGCGGCGACCTCCTGCGCATCGAGGCGCTCCGGGAGCGCCAGGTGCCGGTGTTCGTCACCGCCGGGACGCTCTTCGCCGAGCGGCTGCTCGACGGCGTCGTCCTCTCGGCCTGGATCCTCTTCGGCGCGCTGGCGATCGGCCAGGGAGGGCCGATGCTCCTCACCGGCGTGGCCCTGTCGGCCGGCGCAGCCCTCGGCGTCGTCCTCGTCGCCCTCGCCGCCCGCGACCCGGACCGCGCGGAGCGGTTCGCCTGGCGCGCGACGCGCCGCCTGCCCCCGCGCTGGCACACGCGCTTCACGCGCGCGGCGGCGCATTTCGTCGACGGCCTCGGAGCGTTCCGCGGCCGAACGCGCCTCGTGGCCATCTTCGGCACCTCGGCGGCGATGTGGCTGGCCGACGTCGCGATGTACTACGTCGTCGGCGAGCACGCGTTCAACCTCGACCTGCCGATCGGGGCCTACTTCCTGCTCGAGGGGATCGGGAACCTCGCGCTCGCCGTGCCCGCGACGGCGGCCGGCATCGGCACGTTCGACTACCTGACCCTCCTCGCCGCCAAGGGCATCGACGTGCCGGTCGCCAAGGCTTCCGCGTACGTGATCACCATGCACGCCCTCGCCGTCCTTCCCGTGACGATCATGGGAGCCGTCCTCGTCAGCCCCGCCTTCCCGCGCCTCCGGGGGCGGCGCCGCCGCAACGAGGCGGCGCAGGAGCCCGGCTAGCCGGAGCCGCGGGCGCTCGCGTGCTCGCGCGCGAGCACCGGGAGCTCGCCGGCCTTCCGCGGAGCGGCTGCCAGCGCCTCGCCGAGCCTGCGACGACGGCCCTCGCGCGTCCCGAGGTCGGGCTCGACCGGCCGGCCCTCCGCCCGGGCCAGCGCAACCGCGTCCGCCAGGTCTCGCTCGAGCGCGGTCGGATCGGCCTCGGCGCCCGCTTCGAGCTGTGAGGCGACGACCTGACCGCACGTCAGCGGCATCGTGCGCCTGAGGAGCCGGAGGATCTCCGTCTCGACCTCCTCCGAGGGAGGCGCGACCGGGTCTCCGAGGGCGAGGTGGACGCGCGTCCGGCCGCGGACGAGCGGGTCGTACGCGATGGCGAGCGGGCGCATGGCCGCGGGACGGCCGCGCCGCACGAGCGCCCCGATCCCCGGTCGGATCGGCCCGATCTCGCCGTCCGGCGACGGCCTTCCCTCCGGGAACACGACCAGCACCCTGCCGTCCCGCAGGAACTCGACGAGCCGGCGGAAGTCGCCCGCCGCCTGCGCCGCGCGGCGGCTCCAGAAGTCGTCGAGGTCGCCCGTCACGCCGTCATCCGGCGAGACCGGCTGCCAGAGCAGGTCGGCGTAGGTGCCGTGCAGCGCGTCGCCGGCGCGCCCGACCGGCCCGCGGGCACGGAAGGCCTCGAGCGTCTCCGCAGGAACGAGCTCGTCGAGCGGCACGTCCGGGCGCGCGGCGAAGACCTCGCCGAGCCGGGCCACGCTCGCGCTGCGGATCGGGAAGACGTTCACCAGCGGGAGCCAGCGCCCGACGCCGACGGGATAGAGGAGCCGCCGAGCCCGCGCCGGCATGTCGGGCGGGAAGCCGGCGAAGAACCCCGGCAGGAACATGTCGTCGCGCGCGGCGAAGTGGAGGCGATCCGTGCGGTTGTGCCGGCCGCCCATGCCGAAGTAGAGCGGCGGGCACAGGATCGGCACGTCGGTCTCGCGGCGGTGCGTCGCGATGACGAGCGTCCCGGGCTCCGGCGCGAACGGCCCGTCGCTCAGCGTGGCGATGCGAAACGCCGCGCGCGAGTAGGCCCACATTCCGTGGCCGACAGCGTCGTAGAGATCAGGCACGTCTATATCCTTGCGCCATGGCGGCGCTCAAGCTCGGCGACCCCGCGCCGGAGTTCTCGCTGCCCGGGACGGACGGCGGCAAGTACAGCCTTTCCGACTACCGCGGACAGCCGGTCGCGGTCGTCTTTTCGTGCGTCCACTGCCCGTACGTCATCGCCTGGGAGGACCGGCTCAACGACGTGGCGCGGGACTACGCAGGACGCGCGGCGCTCGTCGCCGTGAACCCCAACTCGGGCTACCTGGGCGACCTGCCCGAGGACATGCGGCAGCGCGCCGACGAGAAGGGCTTCGTGTTCCCGTTCCTCTACGACGAGACCCAGGAGACCGCGAGCACGTACGGCGCCGCACGGACGCCCGAGGTGTTCGTCTTCGACGCCGACCACAGGCTCGTCTACCACGGGGCGCCGGACTCGGACCACAACGATCCGGAAGGCGCCGACCCGTACCTTCGCCCCGCCCTCGACGCGGCCCTCGCGGGCTCCGTCCCCACCGTGCAGCAGACCCCTCCGGTGGGCTGCACGGTCAAGTGGCGTTAAGTCGCCCGCTCCCGGCCGACGAGCTCCAGCGCTTCCTCTCTCGTGGCAATCGTGCCGGCGGCCCGCTCCTCGGCGACGAGCTCGAGGAGGCGGCCGATCTCCGGTCCTGCGGGAACGCCGAGCTCGAGCACGTCCTCGCCGCGCAGCAGCGGCTCGGGCGGCTCCGCCGCGCGGGCGGCGCGCACGGCGTCGTAGAGATCGGTCGCGCCGAGGAAGGCGAGCGCGCTGAGCGCCCACGGCTCGGTGCGCCTGCGGAAGCGGTGGATCGTCCGCGGCGAGTCGTCGGCGGGCCGCTCGGCGGTCAGAAGCGTCCGGGCGAAGCGGCGCAGCTCGTTGGAGATCGGAAGCTTCAGCAGCCGCTCGCCGAAGACGACGACGAGCACGAAACCGGGCGAGTCGACGAGGTCGACCCGCTCGAGGCCGCCGACGTCCCCGCCCAGCGGGGCGAGGAGTCCGAAGTCGCCGGCTCGCCGCAGCCCGTCGGGCGACATGCGCTCGAGCTCGCCGAGGATGCGCTCGCCGGCCGGCTCGCCCACACGTTTCGCCGACTCGCGCACGAGCCGCTCGGTCTCCGCGTCCAGCCGGAAGCCGAGCTCGTCCTCGAGGCGGACGGCGCGCAGCAGGCGAAGCGGGTCGTCGTCGAAGATCGAGGGCGACACCGCGCGGAGCCGCTTGGCGGCGAGATCCCCCTCGCCTCCGAAGGGATCGACGAGGTCGCCGCCCTCGAGCGGGCGGGCCATGGCGTTGACCGCGAAGTCACGGGTGGCGAGGTCGTCCTCGATCGTCTCGCCGTGGAGCGGCGTGAAGTCGACCGTGTTCCCCGCGCGGAAGGCCACGCGCCAGGCGCCGTGCCGCTCCGAGAGCGGGAACACTGCGCCGCCCGCGAGCCGCGAATAGAGCCGCGCGGCGAGCTCCGGATCGGCGCAGGCGACGTCGACGTCCACCACCTCGCGCCCGAGGAGCTCGTCGCGCAGCGCGCCGCCGACGATCCAGGCCGGTTCCGTGCCCACCGCCTGGCGGAGCCGGTCATCCATCGACGACCCTCCGGACGGCCCGGCGCCGGTCGCGAGCGATGCCGCACGTGATCTCGTAATTGATCGTCCCGAGGACGCGCGCGTGCTCCTCGGCGAGGATCCCGTCGCCGATCAGCGTCACCGGCGTCCCGACCGGCTCGTCCCCGAGCTCGACGGCGAGGGAGTCCATGGAGATCGTGCCGACGACCGGTCGCCGCTGCCCGCCGACCAGAACCTCGGTGCCGGTGAGCCCGCGCCGGAAGCCGTCCGCGTATCCGACCGGGACGATGCCGATCCGCGTCGGCTCCTCCGCGACGAAGCGACGGCCGTAGCCGGTGCTCTGGCCCGGGGCAAGCGAGCGAGTCAGCGCGACGTAGCTCCGCCAGGAGAGAACCGGCTCCAGCCCGTGATCCGCTGGATCGTCTCCGAAGGGGGACAGCCCGTAGACGGCGATGCCGCAACGGACGGCATCCGCCCTGGCCTCCGGGAGGCGGAGAGCGCCGGCGCTGTTGGCCAGGTGGGCGGGGACCCCAGAGAACTCGCGCCGCGCCTCCTCGAACCGGATGATCTGCTCGCGCGCGAAGGTCTCGTCCGGTTCGTCCGCGGTCGCCAGGTGGCTCATGAGGCCGACGAGCCGGTCGCGCGGGAGCGCGAGCGCTTCCGCGAGGCTCATCCCCCAGCGGCCCATGCCGGTGTCGATCTTGAAGTGGACGTCGAGCCCTTCGGGGACGGGCGGGGCCGACAGCGCCACCTCGAGACGCGCCTCGCGCGCCCGCGGCCCCTCGCCCTCCCCGAGCGGTCCCATCACCAGGATGCGCGCGTCTCCGAGCGCCGCGCGGAGCTCCTCTCCTTCGGCCACGGTCGCAACGCAGAGCGCCGTCGCCCCGCCGGCCAGGGCCGCCCCGCCCGCGTCGACCGCGCCGTGGCCGTACGCGTCCGCCTTGACGACCGCCCACACCTCGGCGGGCGCGGCCGCCACGCGCAAACGTTCGACGTTGCGACGCAGCGCGCCGAGGTCGATGCTGATCTCGGACCGAAGCACCGTGCCTGGGCTCACCCGGAAAGGGCGGGCGAGAGCGCCTCGACGACGTCGCGCGCGATCATCCCCGCCTCGCCGTGACGTTCGGCCGCCACGTGCGAGGCGGTTCCGCACGCGGCCGCGGCGGCGATCGCGGCGCGCCCCGCCTCCATGCCCTTGGCGAGGAACGTGGCGACCACCCCGGTGAGGACGTCGCCGCTCCCGGCGGTGGCGAGGCCCGCGTTTCCGAGGTCGGCGACGACCGGGGTTCTCCCCGGGCCCGCGACCAGTGTGTCCATGCCCTTGAGCAGCACGACCGCGCCGGTGTCGTCCGCGCCCGCCTGGACGGCGTCGAGCCGGTGCGCCGTCACCCAGGCAGAGGGGCGCCCGAGGAGGCGGCCCAGCTCCCCTGCGTGCGGTGTCAGCACCGTCGGCGCCTCGCGCGCGAACACCCAGTCGAGGTGGCCCGCGAGCGCCCAGAGGCCGTCGGCGTCGAGGACGATCGGCTTCTCGAGCCGGTCGAGGAGGAAGCCGACGAGCGCCCTCGCGCCCTCGGTTCGCCCCAGGCCCGGACCGAGCGCGATCGCCCCGGCCCGCTCGGCCGCCGCGAGGATCTCGTCCGCAGCTTCCGGCGTCATCGTCCCGTCCTCGTCCGGGCACGGCCGTGTCATCACCTCGACGAGCCGCTGCTCGAGGACGAGGTTGAGTGACGCGGGCACGCAGGCGGTCACGATTCCGGCCCCCGCGCGAAGCGCCGCTTCGGAGGCGAGCGACGGGGCGCCGGTTAGACCGGTCGACCCGCCCACGACGAGCACCGAGCCGGCCGTGTACTTGTTGTCGCGCTCCGTTCGGCGCGGGACGAAGCCGAGCACGTCACGGTTCGCGCGGCGCACCCGGGTCTCCCCGGGCTCGAGGCCGATGTCCGCGACGACGACCTCACCGGCGTGGAAGCGCCCGGGCGCGACGACGTGGCCGACCTTGCGCGCATGAAACGTGACGGTCACGCTTGCCTGCACGGCCGGGCCCTGGACCGTGCCCGTCGACGCGTCGACGCCGGAAGGGAGATCGACCGAGACGACCGGCACGGCGGCAGCGTTCATCTGGGCGATCACCAGGGCTGCGTCGGGCCTCGGTTTCCCGCTGAACCCCGTGCCGAAGAGGGCGTCGACGATCACATCGGTCGGCGTCTGCTCGTCCACGAAGGCGACCCCGGCTTCCCGCGCACGGGCGAGCATGACCGCGGAGTCTCCGGTGATCTTCTCCTCGGAGCCCACGATGCGCGCGACCGAGCGCTTGCCGACGCGCGCGAGCTCGGCTGCGACCAGGAGCCCGTCGCCGCCGTTCGCCCCGGTCCCGCAGACGACCGCTGCCCGCTCCGCATCCGGGAAGCGCGTCAGCACCTCCTGCGCCACCGCCGCGCCGGCGCGCTTCATCAGCTCCACGGTCTCGCCCGGGTACGCGGCCTCCGCGGCGCGCATCTCCTCGGCCGTGTAGAGAGGCTCGGCCCAGCTCATTCCGAGACGACGGCGACGCAGACGGCCGCGGCGATGCCCTTGGAGTGCGTCATGGACAGGTCAAGCGCGCCCGCGCCGACGCGCCGCGACCACTCCTCGACACGGCCCGACAGGTACACCGACGGCTTCGGCCGCCCGGCGATCTCGACGTCCTTCCAGGCGAAGGCGCGCGCGACGCCGAACCCGAGCGCCTTGCCGACCGCCTCCTTGCCCGCGAAGCGCGCCGCGTAGTGCTGCGCGGGGTTCGCCCGCGAGTCGCAATACGCGCGCTCGGCCTCGGTGAAGCACCGCTCGCGAAAGCTCGGGTAGCGCTCGAGCGTGGCGCGCACGCGGTCGATCTCGATCACGTCGAGCCCGACCTTCACGACGCGTCTCGCAGGTAGGCAGGCACGGCCGCGATCGACTCGACGACCCCGTCGGGCTGCGGCTCCGCGGACGCGAGAGTCTCCTCTCTGAACTTCCCGGTGCGGACGAGCACACCCCGGAGCCCGACCGCCTTGGCGCCCCCTACGTCGGCCTCCACGTCGTCTCCGACCATGACCGCGTCGCCCGGGGTGGCGTCGAGCTCCGCCAGGGCGGCCTCGAAGTACGCCCGGCTCGGCTTGCCCACGACCTCGGCCTCGACGCCCGCCGCGTACTCGAGCCCCGCGACGAACGCCCCGGCGTCGAGCTGCGGGCCGCGGGAGGTCTGCCACCAGCGGTTGCGATGCAGGCACACGAGGCGAGCGCCCCCCTCGAGCTCGGCGAACGCGCGGTTCAAGTTCTCGTAGGAGAAGACCTGTCCGGTCTCGTCACTCTCGTCGGCGCCGCCGAGCAGCACCACGTCCGCGTCCCGGTCGACGAGCTCGACCCGCTCGGCGAGGTCGTCCCTGACCGCCGCCATCGTCAGCGCCAGGACGCGGCGGCCGGCGAGCAGCCCGCCGGCGGCGAGCGGGGTCGTGGCGAGCTCGTCGTCCTCGAGCTCGATGCCGAGCCCGCGGAGGTCGTCGGCGAGACGTGTTCGCGCCCGCGTCGTGTTGTTTGTGACGAAGCGCAGCCGGTGTCCGTCCTCCCGCAGCTCGCGCACCGCTTCCGCGCCACCCGGCACGGCCTCGCCCGACACGTGCAGGACACCGTCGATGTCGAGCAGAATCGCTGCCATGCGCCCCGAGTCTATTCGCGTGCACCGGAGCCTGGCGATCCCGCTCGGGGAGATCGAGCTGCGCACGTCGCGCTCCAGCGGCCCCGGCGGGCAGCACGCCCAGAAGACGGAGACGCGGGTGGAGGCGCTCTTCGACGTGGAAGCCTCGGCGACCCTGAGCAACGCGCAGAAGCGGCGCCTGCTCGAGCGCGCCGGCCCGGTCGTGAGGGCGGTCGCGCAGGACGAGCGCAGCCAGTGGCGCAACCGCGAGCTCGCGCTCGAGCGCCTCGCGGGCGCGATTCGCGACGGGCTGCACGTGCCGCGGGCCCGGCGCCCGACGGCACCCACGAAGGCCGCGAAGGAGCGGAGGCTGGGCGCGAAGCGGATCCGCAGTCAGACTAAACGGCTCCGCAGGCCGCCCGAGGGCGACTGATCCCAGTTGTCAGACAAACAGAACGGGTCTACGATCTTCCCGCAATGAGGCGCCGTCGCCTCGCACTTCCATGCGTGTTGGCCCTGTCCGGGCTCGGCTGGGCAGGTGCTCACGCGGTCGCTCACAGGGCCGTCATGGACGAGTCCACGATGACGCAACCGAGCGGCGCGGCCGCCTATCTGAGCTATCTCCCGACCTCGCTCGTCCTCTGCCTGGCCCTTGCGCTGCCGCTTGCGGCGGGCGCGGCGGTCGGCGGGCGCTGGCGCGGCACGTCGATCAGGTCGCTCTGGCTCTTCGGCCTCGTCCCGGTCTTCGGGTTCGTCGGCCACAGCGTCGAGCCGTTCATCGTCGGGAACGGAGCGCCCACCCAGCTCGGGCCGCTCGTCCCCGTGGCGCTGGTCGGCCTCCTCATCCAGATTCCCTTCGCGCTCGTCGCCGTGGGCCTTGCCTGCAGGATCCTCTGGCTCGCAGAGGGTCTCGCCCGGGCCTTGGCAGGGCCTCGCACTGTTTCGAGCATGGCCGAGCCCGAAGCTCGGCTGCGGCTCCGGAGCCGCAACGTCCTCGCATTCAGCCTCGATCTTTCCGCCAGCGAGCGCGGCCCTCCCACTCCCGTCGTCGCGTAGACGCAATCCGGGGGTGCGCCTACGGGCGTAGTTCCCACGGGAGGAGAGGGGGAGAAATTGATGCCTCAGGTCGCATCGACGGCCTGCGGGGAAATTCGGAGGGGGAGCAAGGGCGGCGCGGCTGCGTGCCGCGCGCCGGGCTCCCGCCGAGGAGGGACGCGCGCGTGACGAGCGGCGGAAACCGCCTCGCCTGGCTGCTCTCGCTCGGCCTCGCCGCCGCCGGCGGCCTGGCCGCGCACGGCCTCGCCTATCGCCTCGCCGAGCCCGACCCGGAGCGCCGCCACCGGCTGCTCGAGTCGACCGGCCACGGCTACCTCGACCCAACCCTGCTCGGCTCGCTGTGCGTCGCGCTCACCGTGCTCGCCTTCGCGGGCTGCGTCCTCGCCGGGATCCGCCGCGACGCGCGGCCGCCCCTCTGGCTCTTCGCGCTGGCGCCGCCGGTCGGCTTCGCGCTCCAGGAGCACGCCGAGCGGATGCTCCACCAGGACGCCTTCAGCGCCGGAACCGTCCTCGAGCCGACGTTTATCGCCGGCATGCTGCTCCAGCTTCCCTTTGCGGTCGTCGCGCTGCTCTTGGCGCGCGCGCTGCTCGTCGCGGCCGGCGTGCTGGCGCGCGAGCTCGGCACCCCGCTCCGTTTTCGGCCGGCCCCGGACGCGAGCCTCGCGGTTCCTACCGGCCACCGGATCCCTGCCGCCCCGACGCTCGTCGGCGCCCGCGGCCAACGCGCTCCTCCTCTCAGCCTGTCGTGAGGCCCGTCGGGGGGAATCGCCTGGGCTGCGATCCGAGCCAGGGAAGGAGGAGAGGAAGATCCGTCACGAGCACGCAATCAAACTGAGTCGTTTCGTCGCGGCGTTCGCGGTGGTCTGTGCGCTCGCCGTCGTCCTCGCGCCTAGCGCGTTCGCGCACTCCGTGCTGCTGAGCACCGAGCCGGGGAACGACGTCGTGGTGCCCGAGTCGCCGAGCAGCGTCTCGCTGCGCTTCAACGAATCCGTGGAGATGTCCCTCGGGGGCATCCGCGTGTTCGACGGTCAAGGGAATCGGGTCGACTCGGACGAGGTGACCCCGTCCAGAGGCGTGGAGGTGGCCGTCGGGATCGAGGGAGAGCTCGAGCCCGGGACCTACACCGTGGCCTGGCGGGCCATCTCCGCAGACTCGGACCCCATCTCCGGCGCGTTCGTCTTTCACGTGCAGGAGCGAGGAGCCACGTCGGGAGCTGTGTCCCTGGACGAGCTGACGGGCAACTCGAACACCGTCGAGGCCTTCTTCACGGCAGGGCGCTTCTTCGACTTCGCCCTGCTGCTCCTCGCCCTGGGCGGCGCCGCCGTCCTGGTGATCGCGCTGCCGTCGGCCGCGTGGGCGGTCAAGCGCCGCCTGTACGGCGTGCTGGCCGCGATCTCAGGAGCGTTGGCCTTCGTCGCCCTCCTCAACATCGGATTCCAGGGAGCCGCCGCCGGAGGCCTCGGCATCGTCGACGGCTTCAAGTGGGACGTGTACTCGAACGTCATCGACACGCGGTACGGCGAGATGATGCTGCTCCAGGCCGCTCTGGCCGTGACGCTGGCTCTGACAGCACTCGCGCTCCGGCACTCGGAGCACAGAGACCGTCGGCCGCTCTCGGCGCTCACGCTGGCCCTCGGAGCAGTCATGGCGCTCACGCCGTCTCTCTCGGGGCATGCGAGCACCGCGGGGAAGCTGGCGATGACCGCCGACGTCGCTCACGTGATCGCGGCCGCGCTGTGGACCGGCGGGCTCGGCTTCCTCTTCCTTGGGCTCATGCTGGCCAAGGAGGACCGCTGGCCCCTGGCCACGCGGGCCGTGCCGCGCTTCTCCAACATGGCCGTCATCTCGGTCGTGGTCCTGCTCGTCGCAGGCATCGTCAACGGCTACCTCCAGGTCCGCACCTGGAGCGCCCTCTGGGAGACGGAGTACGGCCTTCTCCTCCTGGCGAAGGTCGCGCTCGTGCTCCCGCTCCTCGCCCTCGGCGCATACAACAACCGCTACGCGGTCCCGCGCCTGAAGGCGGGGATCGCGTCGGTGCTCGAGCGGCGGCGGTTCCTCAGGGCCGCCGGTATCGAGCTCGGGATCATGGTCGCGATCGTCGCAGTCACCGCCGTGCTCGTGAACGCCGAGCCGGCGCGGACGGAGATGGCGATGGAGATGGAAGAGGAGGCCGCCCACACGGACGAGCCCACCGAGACGACCGGAGACCACGAGGCGTTCGAGGGCATGGTCGTGCTCGGCGACTCGGAGGTCATGGTCATGGTCGACCCGGCGATGCCCGGCGAGAACATGATCACCCTGACCTTCGACTCGCCCCCCAAGAACCTGACGAGAGTGAGCGCTTCTGCCTCGCTCCCGAGCGCGGACATCGGGCCGCTCGACTTCGAGGCCGAGCCCGATCCCGCGGAGCCCGGCGTCTACGTGATCGAGAACGCATCGCTCTCGATCGCCGGCGACTGGGAGCTTCGCATTGAAGCCCTTCTGGGCGAATTCGACCTACTGACAGAAACGATCGCTGTGCCGATCGGAGAGGAGTAATCCAAGTGCTACGACGACTGATTCTCTGCTTCTTCGTCGCCGCCCTCGTCGCGCCCGCGGCGGTGGTGGCGCACGTCACGATCCAACCGGGCGAATGGGAGGCCGGCGCCTTCGCGCGCATGGTCGTCCGCGTCCCGAACGAGCGGGACGACGCCGAGACCACGACCCTGACGGTCCAGTTCCCGGAGAACGTCCCCTCGGCCCGCTTCCAGACGCATCCGTCGTGCGAGCGCGAAGTGCAGCGCGAGCCGCTCGCGGAGCCGATCGAAGAGCTGACCGAGCGCATCGTCAGCGTCACCTGGACCTGCGATCCGGCGATCCCCGCCGACGGGTTCGACGAGTTCGGCATCAGCTTCCGAGTTCCGGAGGATGCCGCCGAGGGTGACGAGATCCTCTTCCCGGCGACCCAGACGTACTCGAGCGGCGAGGTCGTCGAGTGGATCGACCCCGATCCGGAGGCCGAATCTCCGGCCCCGCGGGTCACTGTCGTCGCTGCCGAGGAGGAAGAGGAGGCCGCAGCGCCTGCTACGAGCACCGAGGAGGCAGCACCGGTGCCGGCCTCGAGCTCGGACGATGACGACGACAACATGGCGACCGTCGCCATCGTGTTCGGCATCGCCGGTCTCGCCGCAGGCCTCATCGCCCTCGGCGTGGCGCTCTTCCGCAAGCCGAAGGGAACCGCCACGGCCTAACGTCGCAGCCCCCGCGCAGGGCCGGCGCCGCGCGCCGGCCCTGCCGCCGGGCAGTTGCCAGAGATGAGCCCAAGGACTAACGTCATCGGAGTGCGGCGCCGAATCGCGATAGCGATCCTGGTCACCCTTGGCGGTGTCGCCTGGGCAGTGGCGCACTGGGCGACGCACCGGGCCGTGGCCGGCGATCCCTTCGCCGTGCCGCACGACGCCCACGATCCGTCGCACGGAGCGGCTGCCGGGACCGGCTACCTGTCCACGTCGCTGACCCTCTGTCTTGCCCTCGCGCTCGTCCTCGCGGCCACGGCCGCCCTGGAGACCCGCAGCAGGTCGGGCCGCGGCCGTTCGCTCTGGCTGTTCGGCTTCGTGCCCGTGCTCGGGATCCTGGTCGAGGCGGTCGTCGCCTCGCCGCTGACGCCGGCCGGCATCGCCTCCGGCCTGGTCGAGCTCGCGCCGCTCGCGCTCGTCAGCCTGGTCGTCCAGGTGGCGGTCGCGCTGGTCGCGCTCCGGCTCGCCCATGGCATCCTCGACCTGGCGGAGGCCGTCGCCCGCGCCGTCGTCGGGACGGCGAGCGCCGCGGCCGACCACGCGCACCTGCTTCTCGCCGTCGAGCGCTCCGACCGCGCACCGGCCTCACGTCTTTCGTACGCCGGCAGCCAGCGGGCACCGCCCGCGCTGCAGTCGGCCTTCTAGAGCGCCGGATCTCACCCGACCGACCCACGCCCACGCCTGCCTGCAAGGGCGCGGGGAGATCGACCGGCACTCCGGAACGCCGTCGACTTGGCTTCCCCACGGGCCTGCGTCGTCGTTCCCACCACCACCTCCGCGGCGACGCCGGCCCACTTCCAGGAGGCTCCGGCCGCGGCCCGTCTCCCCCAGGGGCGGGCGCGGCCGGAAGTCTCGCATGTCTGCGGCTTCGCCGCGACCCCGGATCAGGACTTGCGAACCGGCGCGCCCAGGCGGAGCGTCTGCTCCGCGACCTCGCCGAAGAGCGTCTCCCACCGTCGGTGGAGCGCGGTGGCGAACTCCTCCTCGAGCGTGCGGAAGTGCTCGTCGAGCACGGCGGCGAGTGCCTTCAGGTCGCCGCTGCGCATCGCGGCAAGCTGGCGCCGGTGGATCTCCAGCGTCTCGCGGTCGTTCTCGATCCCGCCCTGGTAGCTGTCCCGGATCGGGGCGAGATCGGCCTCGATGTTGCGCATCGCGCCCTGGAGCGTCTTGTTATGACAGGCACGGATGACCGCACGGTGGAACATCGCGTTCAGTCCCATGATGCGGGGCCGGTCGCCGATGTTTCGCGCGAGGAGGTCGACCGTCCGCTCGATCGCCGCGTAGTCATCCTCCGTGGCCGCCTTGGCAGCCATGATCGTGACTGCGCCCTCGAGCAGCCGCCGCGCGCGCAGGACGTCGACCGCGTCCTCGGCCTCGACGGCGACGTTGTGGCTGATCGCGTCGACCGGCACGACGTCCGAGGCCATGAAGATGCCGCCGCCCTTGCCGGCCCGCACGCGAACCAGGCCGCTGCGCTCGAGCACCCGCAGCGCCTGCCGCAGGGTGGGCTTCGAGATTCCGAGCTGCCCGGCGAGCTGCTCCTCGGTCGGCAGCCGGTCGTCGAGATGGAGCGCGGCGCGCTCGATCCCTTCGAGAAGGTTCTCGATCGCCGCCTCGAACGTGCGGGACGTCCGCACCGGCTCAACGAACACGGTCACTGCTGCTGGGGATTCCTGCTTCGTGTCTTCGACTACGCCCGCGGGCCGCGGACGGATGCTGCCGGAAGGTCGACTACTCGACGGTCACCGTCTTGGCGAGGTTCCGCGGCTGGTCGACGTTGAGCCCCCGGAGCCGGGCGATGCGGTAGGCGATGAGCTGCAGCGGGATGACCGCCAGCGCCGCCTGGAGGTACGGATGCGTTCGCGGGATATACACGACGTCGTCGGCGTGGTGCTGGATGTCCTCGTTGCCGTCTGTCGCGATGGCGATCACCTCGGCGCCCCGCGCGCGCACCTCCTGGATGTTCGACACGACCTTGTCGTAGACGTCCGAGTCCGTGGCGACGACGACGACCGGCGTCTCCTCGTCGAGGAGCGCGATCGGCCCGTGCTTCATCTCGCCCGCCGAATACGCCTCGGTGGGGATGTACGAGATCTCCTTCAGCTTGAGCGCGCCCTCGAGCGCGACGGGCAGGCCGATGTGCCGCCCGAGGTACAGGAAGAACGGCTTCTGGTAGTGGCGCTGCGCGATCTCCTCGATCGGATGGTCGCCGTCCAGGTAGGTCGCCGCCTTCGCGGGCAGCCCCTGCACCTCGGCGAGAAGCGCCTCGATCTCCGCCTCCGGCAAGGTCTTGCGCACCTGCGCCAGCTTGAGGGCGAGGAGGTAGAAGACCGTCACCTGCGCCGTGAACGTCTTGGACGCGGCGACCGCGGTCTCGAGGCCGGCGCGCGTGTAGAGGACGCGGTCGACCTCGCGCGTGATCTGCGTGCCCATCAGGTTCGTGATCGCCACCGTCGGCGCGCCGCCCTCGCGGGCCAGGCGCACTGCCTGGACGGTGTCGCGGCTCTCGCCCGACTGGGAGATGCCCACGACGAGCGTGTCCTTCGAGAGCACCGGGTTCCGGTAGATCCACTCGCTCGCGATGTCGGGCTCGCACGGGATGCGCGCCCACTCCTCGATCACGTAGCGGCCGACGACGCCCGAGTGGTACGCCGTGCCGCAGCCGAGGATGACCATGCGGCGGAGGTTCTGGATCTCGACCTCGGTGAGGCCGATCTCCTCGAGCTCGAGCCGGTTGCCCCGTGCGCGCTCGCCGATCGTGTCGGCGATCGCCTGCGGCTGCTCGTAGATCTCCTTGAGCATGAAGGTCTCGTAGCCCTGCTTCTCGGCCGCCTCGTCGTCCCAGTCGACCTCCATCTCGTCGCGGTCGCGGACGCGCCCGCCGGTGACGGAGATGAACTGGACGCCGTCCGGCCGGATGGCGACCACCTCGCCGTCCTCGATGAGCTGAACGCGGCGCGTCTCGCGGAGAAAGGCGGCGATCGAGGAGGCGAGGAACATCTCGCCCTCGCCGACGCCCACGACGAGCGGGCACTGGAGCCGCGCGCCGACGAGCATGCCGGGGTGGTCACGGTGGATGACGACGAACGCGAAGTGGCCCTCGAGCTCCTCGTAGGTCGCGCGCACGGCCTCGACGAGATCGCCCTCGTAGTGGCGCTCGATCAGGTGCGCGACGACCTCCGCGTCGGTCTGGGACGTGAAGGTGTGGCCGTCGGCGGCAAGCCCGTCGCGCAGCTCGCGGAAGTTCTCGACGATGCCGTTCAGCACGACGCCGATCTCCTCGTCCGAGCACCCCGTGAGCGGGTGCGCGTTCTCGTAGGAGACCTTGCCGTGCGTGGCCCAGCGCGTGTGGCCGACGCCGGTGGTCGAGACGGAGCCGTTTCGGCCCGCGGCCTCCTTCAGCTGGTCGAGGTTCCCGACTGCGCGGACGTGGTCGAGACCGCTGTCCTCGATCAGGCAGATGCCTGCCGAGTCGTAGCCGCGGTACTCAAGTCGCTCGAGACCCTTGAGCAAGAGATCCTTCGCAGTCCTCGAGCCCACGTATCCGATGATCCCGCACACTCGAAACCCCTTCCGTTCGACGCCGGGGTCCCGACCCGACTGGCCGTATCACGCTGGTTAGAGCCTGTTCGTTCCCTTTTTTTCGGGTCGAAAAAACTCGAGCCCGGCTGCTAGCCGAGCTCTCTCTGGACGAGAGGGACGATGGTACCACAGAGCTGCTGGGCCTTCTGGGCCGTTTCCGCCTCCGCGAGGACGCGCACGACCGGCTCCGTCCCCGACGGCCGCACGAGCACGCGACCGTGGTCTCCAAGCGCCTCGTTGATCCTCTCGGCCTCCTCGAGAATCGACGCGGGAAGCTCCTTGCTGCGCACCGGCACGTTCTCCATCACCTGCGGGAAGCGCTCGAAGGCGGCGAGCTCGGCGAGTGGACGCTCGCGCTCGACGACGGCGCGGCACAGGAGGAGCGCGGCCGCCAGGCCGTCGCCGGTGACGTGGCCGTTCAGGTAGATCACGTGTCCGGACTGCTCCCCGCCGAGGACTCCGCCGGCGGCCCTGAGGGCCTCGAGCACGTAACGATCGCCGACGTCGGTCGTGAGAACCTCGATTCCGCGCTCGCGCATGAGGCGGTGGAAGCCGAGGTTCGTCATCTGCGTGACGGCGACGAGATCGACCCCGAGATGGGCAGCCAGCACTGCGAGGATCTGGTCACCGTCCACCACGGCCCCGCCGGCGTCGACCGCGAGGAGCCGGTCCCCGTCGCCGTCGAAGGCGACGCCGAGGTCGAACTCCCCTGCGGCGACGGTCCGCGAGAGCAGGCCGAGGTCGGTGGCGCCGCAGCCCTCGTTGATGTTCGTCCCGTCCGGTGCGTCTCCGATCACGGTCACGATCGCGCCGAGCCTCTCGAACACGACCGGAGCCACCTCGACCATGGCCCCGTTCGCGCAGTCCACGACGACGCGGAGCCGGTCGAGCGGGCCTCCGAACCGCTCGGCCACGAGCTCGACGTAACGCTCGCCGAACCCGGATGCCTCGGTGACTTCGCCGACGGGGCCCGGGCCGGCGCCCGCATCGAGGAGCCCCTCGATCGCTTCCTCCTCGGCGTCCTCGAGCTTGAGTCCGTTGCGGAAGAGCTTGATCCCGTTGTACTCGGCCGGGTTGTGCGAGGCGGACACGACAGCGCCCGACTCGGCCGCAAGGAGCGCGACAGCCGGCGTGGGCAGCACGCCGCCGAGTGTGACGTCCGAGCCGCCCGCGGCGAGGCCGGAGGCGAGCGCCGCTTCGAGCGCAGGCCCGGAGGCGCGCGTGTCGCGGCCGACGAGCACCGCGTCGCCCGAGCTCCAGCGGGCGAACGCGCGGCCCAGGCGCTCGACGAGGTCCTCGGTCAGCGCCTCCCCGACGACGCCCCGAACACCGTCCGTGCCGAAGTACTGCCGGGCCATGCCCGTGAGCCGCCCGTCAGCGCTTCGAGAACTGCGGCGCCTTGCGCGCCTTGTGCAGTCCGGCCTTCTTGCGCTCGACGATGCGCGCGTCGCGCGTCAGGAAGCCCTCGCGCTTGAGCACGGTGCGGAGCTCGGGATCTGCCTCGACCAGCGCTCGGGCGATGCCGTGGCGAAGTGCCCCGGCCTGGCCGCTCGGGCCGCCGCCGTGCAGGCGGGCGCGGAGGTCGAAGCGCCCCTCGACGCCGGCGACGCGCAGCGGCGCGGTCGCCGTCGTGCGGAGCGCGTCACGCGGGAAGTACTCCTCCAGCGTGCGCCCGTTGATCCACGTGGCCCCGTCGCCGGGACGAAGGATCACGCGCGCCACGGAGGTCTTCCGCTTGCCCGTGCCCTGGTATTGCGCGATCTCGGCCATTCAGTCTCCCTAGTCGTCCAGAGGGAGCGGTTGCGGGTTCTGGGCCTCGTGCGGGTGCTCCGGCCCCGCATAGACCTTGAGCTTCGTGATCTGGCGGCGGGCGAGCCTGTTGCGCGGCAGCATGCCCTTGACCGCCTTGCGCAGCACCTCGGTCGGGCGCCGCTCGAGCTGCTCCGCCAGCGTGCGCGACCGCAGCCCACCGGGGTAGCCGGAGTGGCGGTAGTAGCGCTTCTGCTCGAGCTTGTTGCCCGTCACGGCGATCTTCTCCGCGTTCACGACGACGACGAAGTCGCCCGTGTCGACGTGCGGCGTGTACTGCGGCTTGCGCTTCCCACGCAGCGTGTCGGCGATCTGCGTGGCGAGCCGACCCAGGGTCTTACCCTCGGCGTCGACGATGTACCAGCGCTGCTCGATCTCTTTGGGCTTGGCGGTATAGGTCTTCATCAGACAGAAAATCGGCGGACCAAGGCGCCCGCCGAGGCCGGATTCTAGCAGCAGAGTTCGTCTCGGAATGATGCTTCGCCGTCGGGGCGCGATAGTCGTTCCGAGGCAAGGACGCAGGGAGTGTTCGTAGCCGAAGGCTACGGGCGCGACTGAGGACGCCGTCCTCGGGGCGAATAGCGCGTCCCGACGGCACAAGGCTTCGTTCCGAGGCGAGCTCCCTGGTTATTCCGCTACGGAGGGGCTCGCCTCGGCTCTCCTGAAGAAGCTTCGGCGCGCGATCCAGAGCGCCGGGAGCACTACCAGCGCCGTCCCGCCGATCGCGAGCGCTGCGACCCCGATCGCGGTGAGCGCATAGCCGCCGAGGAGCGCCAGGCTCGCGCCCGTCATGCCGGAGAGCAGGTCGTTGAACCCGAGTAGCTTCCCCCGTTCCCACGGGAACGTGCAGTCCGCCATCTGGGCCGTGGCCGCGACGAACGAGAGGTTCCAGCCGAGGCCGATGCCGAAGAGCGCGGCCGCGGTGGCGGGCACGCTCTCGATCCAGAGCAGGCTGGCGACGGAGACGGCCATGACCGTGAGCCCGCCGACGAGCGCGGGCGGGCGCCCGATGCGGTCGATGAGGTCGCCCACGAACAGGACGAGCGCGTACATGCCGAGCACGTGGGCGCCGATGATCGGGAAGACCGCCTCAGCCGAGTGGTGATGGTGGTCGACGACCACCGCGCCGGTCAGGGTCATGACCCCGACCATCACGCCGAAGCTGGCCTGCGCTGCGAGGACGGACGGGATGACGCCGGAGCGGAGCAGGATCTCCTTCAGCGGGGCGGCCGGGCGCACCTCCGCGGCGGGTGTCCCCACGGCGAGCGCCTCGGCTATGCGCTTCGGGTCGGGCCGGACGAACAGCACCAGCGCGAGCCCGAGGAGCGTGAAGCCCGAGCCGGCGAGCCAGAGGAGTGCGAGCGAGTCGCCGTCGAGCTCTCGCCCGGAGAGGAGCGGGCTGAAGACGGCGGGGCCGAGGATGGCGCCGAAAACCGCGCCGACGAGGACCAGTGCGATGCCACGCGCACGCCGTGCCGGTGGGTACATGTCGGCCGCCGCCGTGCGCGCGAGCAGCGCAGTCCCGCCCGCGGTGCCGACGCAGATCAGCCCGATGAAGACCGGAGGCGCCGAGTCGACGGCGCTCCCGAGCGCCGCGAGCCCGCCGCCGATCGTCCCGATCACGAAGCCGGCGGCGATCACGGGCACGCGGCCGAACCGGTCCATCGCCCGACCCGCCGGCAACGCAGCGAGCGCCCCCGACGCGAGGACGATCGCAGGTCCCAGCCCGAGGAGCCCCTTGACGCCGATCACGAGCACGAACGTCAGCGAGGCGACCGCGGCCGAGAGCTGCATCATCCCGGAGTTGGCGGCCAGAGACGCCGAGAGAAGCGCCGTGTTGCGCCGGATCGGGAGGTCGGGAGGAGCCGGGGCCGCAGACATCACGACGAAGCGTAGTCCGCGAGACCCGCCCTGAAGAGGGAGGCGCCCCCGTGGGACGGGTGCCGGACGTACGGCCCGCCGAGCGCGCGCTGCGCGACCCGGCCGATCGCGACCACGGTGCGGCCCCGGGCGAGCTCGCGCACGAAGCGCATCCCCGCCTCGATCTCACCCTTCGTCGGCGCACGGTTCGACGCGGGCCGGCCGGCGCGATGTGGGTGGGTCGGCACGACGTTCCAGAGCAGCACGTCCTCCGCGAGGCCCAGCTCTGCCAGCACGCCGCGGACGATGGTCGCGCTCGCCTCGCCCGGAGGCTCGCCGGTGAGCTGGCGCTCGGAGGTAAAGGGGATGCCGCTGACACGCGCGCCCCGGTAGCCCGCCGCCTCGCCGACGAGCAGCAGGCGCGCGTCGCGGCGCGCATCGAGGTACGAGGTAAGGCGCGCGCGGCGCAGCTTCGCCCTTTCGCCGTCCCGATAGAAGTTGAATGTCGCGCCGATGCGGGCCGCCGCGAGGTCGGAAACGAAGGTCTCGACCCGCATGGGCCGCGTAGCCTACCGCCCCGTGCGCCGCATCACCTTCCCCCTCTACGTCGGCGGCTTCCTCGGCCCGTTCGGCGGCGCGATGCTGATCGCCATCATCCCCAACGTCGCCGACGGGCTCGACGCGTCCTTGACCCAGGTCGCCGCGGCGATCACCGCGTACATGGTGCCGTTCGCCGTGCTCCAGCTCTTCTCCGGGACGGTTGCGGAGCGGCTGGGCCCACGCCGCGTCGTCCGGGCCGGGTACATCGGCTTCGGCGTGGCGGCGCTCGGGTGCGCGCTGGCGCCCGAGATCTGGAGCTTCCTGGCCGCCCGCGCAGTGATGGGCGCCGCGAACGCGTTCCTCTCGCCCATCCTGCTTGCTGCACTCTCGGAGGTGGTCGCGCCGGCCGTCCTCGGCCGCACGGTCGGCACCTTCGCGGCCGCGCAGACCGCAGGGCTCACGTTCGCGCCTGTCCTCGGAGGCGTGCTCGGCGAGATCTCGTGGCGGCTCGCCTTCGTCCTCGTGGCGGTCGTCTCGGGCATCCTCGCCCTGCCGAAGCAGACGCTCGGCGCCGCGGAGCGGCCGAGCTCGGACGGACCACGCGCCTCGCTCCGGGCTCTCCTCAACCGCTGGATCGCCCTCCTCGCGTCCCAGGCGATGCTCGGCTATCTCGGCTTCACGGCGATCGGCTTCGTGCTCGTGCTCGTCGCGGCCGACGAGTTCGCGCTGGGCTCGAGCGCTCGCGGGCTCCTGGTCGCCGGCTACGGGGTCGGCGGAATCCTGCTGGGGCGCTACGCCGGGTCGGTCGTCGACCGGGTCGGACGTCCGTCGGCGGCGCTTGCCGGCACCATCGCGTGCACGGTCGGCGTCGTCGGCCTGATCTTCGCGCCGAACGTCTGGAGCTTCGCCCTCGTCTATTTCTTCATCGGGTGTGCGTCCACGTTCGTCTGGGCAGGCCTGAACACGATCGCCGTGGAGTCGTTCCCCGAGAACCGCGCCGGCGCCACGTCGGCCTACAGCGCGTTCAAGTTCGCGGGCGTGGCGATCGCGCCGCTCGTCTACGTGCCCCTCTTCCACGTCGACACCAGGCTCCCGTTCGTGCTCGCCGCGGCGTTCTCGGCGCTGCTCGCGGTGCTCGTCCTCCCCTGGTTCAGGCGCTACCGGTGAGGCGCCGCGTCGTCGTTCACGGGCTCGTCCAGGGCGTGTTCTTCCGGGACACGGTGCGGAGGCACGCGCAGTCTCGGCGCGTGGCCGGCTGGGTGCGGAACAACCCGGACGGAACCGTCGAAGCGGTCTTCGAGGGCGACCCCGAGGCCGTCGAGCGGCTCGTCGTGTTCGTCCACGAGGGCCCGCGCGGGGCGGTCGTCGAGCGCGTCGACGTCACCGACGAGGCGGACGAGGGGCTCTCGGGCTTCTCCGTTCGCTGAGCAGGAGGGTTCGGCGGGATGGTGCTCGTCGTCGCGGTGCGATGGTCGTTCCGAGGCAAGGACGCAGGGAGCGTTCGTATCGAAGTAGATACGGACGCGACTGAGGACGCCGTCCTCGGGGCGAGCAGCGCGGCCCGACGGCACAGCCACTATTCCGTCGAACCCTCCTCAGGGAACCCGCCTGCGCCGGCGGGTGTAGAAGCGGCGAGAGGAGGAATCGCATGAGACGAATCCTGATCGCAGCAATCGCCGCCGGCGCCCTCTACCAGGCGGGCGTGGCGAGCGCGGGGTGCATGGCGACAGTCGGCCTGGCCCCACCCCCGCAGGGCATCGCCCCCGGGACGACCTGGTCGGCGGAGATCACCGTTCTGCAGCACGGCATCCAGCCGCTGCCGAACCAGAAGACGGCGCAGCCGACGCTCACGATCGTGAACACCGAGACGGGCGCCGAGCAGACCTTCGTCGCGCGACCGACGAATGACCCGGAGGTGTACGTCGCCAACGTGGTCTTCCCGGCGGCGGGGAGCTGGCGCTACGAGGTGTTCGACGACTTCACGAGCGACGGGAGCGGACCGGTGCCGTGCGCGCAGACGCACACGTTCTCGGCCGTCGACGTCGGCGGGCCCGCCGGAGGCGGGAGCCAGACGCCGCCGAGCTCGAGTGAGCCTGCGCCGACGCCGGCGCAGCCCGTTCCGGCCGCTTCGACGGACGACGGGAGCTTCCCGGTCTGGCCCGTCGTGGGCGCGCTGCTCGCGGCGCTGGCGGCCATCGCGGCGTCACTGCTCCTGGTACGCAGGCGTCGCGGGCACTCGGAGGTCGCCGCGCACTAGACGGGGATCCGGCGCATGAGGCCGGCGCCCGCCAGCGGCAACAGGGCGGCGAGGCCGAACGCGAGACCCCACGAGGTGGAGTCGACGAGCAGGGCGAAGAGGGGCGGCGCGAGGCCCGAAGCGACGGCGAGGCCCGTCTGCTGGAAGCCGAGCGCCGCCCCGGCTCTTCTGCGGCCGGCGAGCTCTGCGGCTGCCGTGAAGGAAAGGCCGTTCCAGGACTGCGAGAGCGCGCCCGCGACGAGGAACGCCGGGATGAAGAGCGCGAGCGGCGCCGAGGTCAGCGCGGCGCTCACGGCCAGCGAGACGGAGAGCCCGAACGCGAGCCTGAGGAGCGGCTCGATCCGCCGGCCGATGCGGTCCGACCACCGGCCCACGACGATGCGCAGGGCGGCGCCGATCAGCTGCATGCCCGCGAACACCGCCGCGGCCACCGTCGTCGAGAGCCCGCGCACGCCGTGGAGGAAGAGGACGGTGAAGGCCATGATGCTGATCTGGGCGAGCACGATGAGCCCGCTGCCGACGGCGAGCCGCCACATGCGCAGGTCGCGGAGGGGGTTGCCGACGTTTTCGAGCAGGTCGCCCTCCGTCGGAGGCGCCTCGCGCAGCCCGATCGCCCCGGTGGCCGCCGTCGCCAGGCACGCGCCCGCGAGCACGAGCAGGCCGGCCTGGGTCCCGCCCGCGTCGGCGATCGGCGGCAGGGCAAGGGCAGCCGCGGCACCGCCCAGGGGCAGCGCTGTCTGCCGGATCCCGAGCGCAAAGCCCCGCTCGGCCGGGTGGAACCAGCTCATGACCGCGCGCCCGCTCGCCGCGTTGACGCTGGCGCCGGCCCCGCCGGCCACGACGAGCGTGAGGACGAGCGCTGCGTACCCGGACGTATAGGCGGCCCCCACCAGGGCGAGAGCGGCGAGGGCGAGGCCCGACGCGAGCACCCACCGCTCGCCCAGCCGGTCGGTGAGCAGGCCCCACGGAAGGAGCGTGACGACCGACCCGATGCTGATCGCCGCCAGGACGACGCCGACCTCCGGCAGCGAGAGCCCGTACTCGTCGCGGAGCTGCGGCGCCATCACGGGGATTCCGAGGAAGACCGCCGAGTAGCTCGCCTGGGCGAGCGTCCCGAGCGCGAGGATCGTCCACCGGTACCGGCTCACGGCGCGAGGCTATCCAGGCAGCGCGCCGCCGCGGCCGGTCGTGCGAGGCATTCTTGCGCGCTCCCTAGAAGGGCTGAAGGCGGCTTTCCTAGCCGCAGCAGCCCTGCTTGTACCGGCACGCGAGGCAGTGCCAGCTGGCCTTCGTCCACGTCATCTCGGCGCCGCAGCGCGGGCAGATCGCCTCCGCCTCGGCCTCGTCCGCCGGGAGCCGGCAGGCGGCCTGCTCGGCCTCGACGCTCATTCCCACTCGATCGTCGCCGGCGGCTTCGAGGAGAGGTCGAGCGCGACGCGGTTGACCGCGGGGATCTCGTTGATGATCCGGGCGGAGATCGTCTCCAGCAGGTCGTAGGGGAGCCGCGCCCAGTCCGCGGTCATCGCGTCCTCGGACGTGACCGCGCGGATGACGATCGGGTACGCATACGTCCGCTCGTCGCCCTGCACGCCCACGGACTTGATCGCGGGCAGCACGGCGAAGCACTGCCACAGCTCGCGGTAGAGCCCCGCGCGACGTACCTCCTCGAGGAGGATCGCGTCGGCCTCGCGCAGGATCTCGAGCCGTTCCTCGCTGACGTCTCCGATGATCCGGATCGCCAGCCCCGGGCCTGGGAACGGATGGCGCCAGACCATCTCCTCCGGCAGCCCGAGCTCCTCGCCGACGCGCCGGACCTCGTCCTTGAAGAGCATGCGCAGGGGCTCGACGAGCTCGAGGT
>DASSCF010000053.1:0-32518 GCA_035698025.1 Gaiellaceae bacterium | reverse complement strand
CCGCAAGACACTCTTCGAGCGCCGGACGTTCCTGGACGACGCGAGGGAAGGAGACCTACCGGCAGTCTCGTGGATCGACCCGAACTTCGTGGACTTCCGCCTGTTCGGGCCGCCCGGGTCGAACGACGATCACCCGCCGTCGCCGCCGATGGCCGGGCAGGAGCTGGTGCTCAATCTCCTGACCGCCGTGATGCGCTCCCCGGCGTGGAAGAAGTCGCTTCTGGTCATCACGTACGACGAGCACGGCGGCTTCTACGACCACGTCGATCCCCGGGAGTTCCCGGCTGCCGATGACCGGCCCGCGATGCGCCGGTACGGGGTCCGGGTCCCCGCGCTCGTCGTCTCGCCGTTCGTCGAGCGAGGCGTGAGCCACGTCGTCTACGACCACACATCCATCATCAAGACGATCCTCATGCGGTTCTGCAAGCGGCCCGGGGCGGCTGCGCGGTCGATGGGAGCGCGGGTCGCCGCGGCGAACCATCTCGGCTCACTGCTCACGCGGCCGGCGAACCGTCCACGCGGGCGAGCCTCCGACCAGCAGCTGTCGGCGCTCGTCGAGAGGATCGCCGCCTGGAGGCGAGAGACGTACCGCACGACCACCCTCGGAGAGACGACCGCGGCGGCCGCGGCGGACGCACCTGCGGCCCTGACCGACCTCCAGCGTGAGGTGCTCGCCGTCGCCAAGCGGCTTCGCGCAGGCGGGCTCCAGCCAGGCGAGCCGTAGAAGGGAAGAACGACAGACCTCGGCGCGTCAAGTAGGGAATGACACGCGACACCCGCACGCCCCGATGTTCAACGACCTAGAGCGCTGCGAACGATGTCACCAGCGCTACCCCGAGCCACTCGGGCACCGGTGCCCGCAGGCGTCGTTCGCACAGGAGCGCGAGCTGGATTTCGAGCGGCAGTTCACGGACTGGCTCGAAACCCCCGAAGGACGGTTCGCCGCGTACGTCGCGCGGCGGCAGCGCGCCGGCTAGTCAGACGTCGCGCGAGAAGCTGCGCTCGAGATAGGCGTCCAGGTCCGGCCCAGCCGGGTTCGAGAGGACGTCCTCGAGCCAGGCGAGGCGCTCGAAGTTCACGACCTCGAGCTCCCAGACGCAGCCGGCGGGCTGGTTCTCGACCTGCGTGAACGCGGCCGGGTCGTCCTTCGGGCTGACGTAGATGCGCTGGTGCAGCTCATTTTCCGACTTCCAGAAGTACACGAGCGCGATCCCGACCGACCTGGCGTCGTGGGCGATCGCGAACCCGACGCCGTAGCGGTCCTCGCCGGCGGGAGGCTGGGGGAGAACCTGCGCCGCGAGGTCGCGTGTGGCCTCGACGAATTCCGGCCGCGGCTCCTGGCCGTTGACCGCGATGCCGTAGAGCTTGAGCTGCCAGCCCTCGACGTCCTCCCTGCGGATGAAGCGGACGTGTCGGGGCCTGTACGGGGCTTCGAGAGCCGATGCGAGAGTCGTCATGCCTCTTCAAACGCGCGCGGCGCCCTCCGTCTTCCGGCCGGTCGTGACGAGGTACTCGCCCGCGAAGGTCAGCGAGCCGTCGTCGCCTTCGTGCTCCTCGTAGAGGGCGACGAGGTCGCGGTGCGCGGCACCCCAGAGCCCTTGCGGCTCGAGCAGCTCCCGCGCCTTCACGAGCGGGCCGAAGTTCGTCTCGTAGAAGTCGACCGCCTCGGGCACGGAGTCGAACTGGAACTCGACGCTGTTCAGCTCGAAAGCGAGCTCCAGGCCCGTGTCGGCGAAGAGGGAGCGGACGTGGTCGGGGTTGCCCCACATGATCGGTGGTGACGCGAACGACGGCGGAGGGGGGAGGTGGGCACCGACGGCTCCGAAGAAGTCGCCGATGACGCCCTCCGGTGTCCACGATGCAACCCCGACGCGTCCGTCCGGGCGGAGGACACGGGCGATCTCGCGTGCAGCGAGGTCGTGACGCGGCGCGAACATGCAGCCGAAGGTCGAGAGGACGACGTCGAAGCTCTCGTCCTCGAACGGGAGAGCCTCCGCGTCGCCCTCAACCCAGTCGATCTCGACGCCCGCGTCCGCCGCATGCCGCCGGGCGGCGTCGAAGAGCTCGGGAGTGAGGTCGGCGCCCACGACCCGGGCGCCCGTCCTGGCAGCGGGGATCGTCGCGTTGCCCGTCCCGCAGGCGACGTCGAGGACCTCGTCGCCCTGCCGGACGCCGACGCGGGAGACGAGGCGTTTCCCGACGCTCAGGATGCGCTCGGCGACGATGTCGTAGTTGCCGGCGGCCCACATCGAGCGGTTGTTCTGCTTGAAGGTGGCGACGTCCATGAGGTCTCCTCTCTTAAGAACGATCGATCGTGCTAAGTAGCGGAGGAGATTACGACCGATCGTGCTAATTTGTCAACCATGGGCGTCGAGACGACCGAGCGCAGGCGCCGGGCGGACGGCGAGCGGAGCCGGGAGAAGATCCTCCAGGCCGCCGCCGAGCTCGCAACGATCGAGGGCCTGAACGGCCTCTCGATCGGCCGGCTGGCCGATGCCGTCGGCATGAGCAAGAGCGGGCTCTACGCGCACTTTCGCTCCAAGGAGGAGCTGCAGCTCGCCACCGTGGAGACCGCCTCGCGGATCCTGGCCGCGGAGCTGGAGCCGGGAATGGCTGCACCGGAGGGAAAGGCGCGCATTATCGCGCTCTGCGACGCCTTCCTCTCGCACGTCGAGCGCCGCGTGTTCCCCGGCGGCTGCTTCTTTGCGTCCGGGGCTGCAGAGCTCAGCACCCAGCCGGGCCGCGTCCGCGACCTCATCGCCACCAGCTACCGCGAGTGGATCGCCCTCCTCCAGGGCGAGGTGCGAACGGCACAGGCTGCCGGCGAGATCGACGAAGGAGAGGACCCGGAGCAGCTTGTGTTCGAGCTCAACGGCATCATCGTCGCCGCGAATGTCTTCTTCCTGCTCTTCGACGACGCGCGTGAGCTCGAACGCGCCCGCCGGGGCGTCAGAGAGCGCCTCGAGAATTCACACTAAAGTCCTACGGAGAACCTGCCGAAAACAAACTTGGTTCCCGACGTGAGGCCGCAACACGCCGGGACCTCCCTGGAATGGGCCGCTCCGCAAGAGCGGCCCTTCTCTTTGCTCTCCCTCTGCCGAACCTAATGCTCGAGCCGGCGGCGGAGCTCGTCGAGCGGGATCGTCTCGGGCTTGTAGCCCTCGAGCCGCAGAGCGTCCTCGAGGTTCGCGATCAACGCGTCGCGAAACGCGAGATCGGCTTCGGCCCGGGCAACGATGTCGTCGAGCTGGCCGCGGACGAGCGGGAGCTCCTGGGCCGCCTCCACCCATGCCTGAGGCGCGGGCGGGAGGGCCTTGATGAGCTCGGCGAGGCGCTGTTCGTCGTAGGCGGTCATTCGGGTCTCCGTCAACTCGACGGGCGAGGCTCCGGATTTCTTCCCGCGAAGGCTTCGCGGAGACGAGACAGGCAGCGGGAGATCCTGCTGGCGATCGTCCCCGAGGGAATGTCGAGCGCGGCGCCGATGGTCTGGTAGCTCTCGTCGCGGGCGAAGAAGCGGTCGAGGATCTCGCGGCAGTTCTCCGAGAGCTCGGCCATCGCCTCGTGCACGGCGAAGGCCTCGTCGAGGGTCTCCATCTTGTCGTCGACGCCGCCCGGCATGGTCTCGGGGTCCACGATCTCCTCGCGGGAGCCTGCGCGGAGGCGGTCGATGCAGAGCCGGCGCGTCAGCTGGCCGAGCCACGGCCTGATCGCCTCGTCGTCGCGCAGCTTGCCGAGATGCTGGTAGGCGCGGGAGAAGACCTCCTGGAAGACCTCCTCGGCGTCCTCCTGGCGCAGCCGGTATGCCTGGCAGCAGATCGCGTAGACGTAGCGCGAGAAGCGCGAGACGAGCTCGCGCCAGGCGTCTTCGTCGCCGCTGCGGCAGCGCGCGACCAGCTGGGCGTCTGGGAGAGACGTGAGCTGCACAGCAAGGGTATGAAACCGGAATCTGCGGCCGGAGGGAAGATCTCGGCCCGCTCGCCCGTCTTGAAAGGGCCGAGAGGAGGCCCATATGCAGCATCCCGACGTCCATCTCGACTACACGCGGTCGCGTCACAGCGACCTGCTCCGGCGTGCGCGTGCGGGCGAGCTGGCGAGCCGGATGGCAGAGAGCCGGAGCGCGGAGCGCCGCTTCTTCCTGGCGCGTCGACGCGAGCGGACCCAAGTGCCAACCGTCAACGCCGGCCGCTCGGCCTAGCCCTGCTCTGAGAAAGGGTGGAGCCCCGGTAGGGGGCCGGGGCTCCTGCCCACCAACGCGGTATCAACCCCGGGACAAGGTTCGCGTCAGCAGGCGTGAGTCGTATTCTGTGCAAATCTGCCGGATCCTCTCAACCCCATGTGGATGAAAAGTTCGCTCGATACGATGTTTTCGTGTCGGCGCGGTGGCCGAGTGGTTAGGCAGAGGCCTGCAAAGCCTCGTACACCGGTTCGAATCCGGTCCGCGCCTTAGAGGCCCCTACGGTCGGGCCTCGAGGCGTTCGCCGGGGCGGCTCTCGCGCGCTACCGGGCGCCGACGAGCTGCCGTGTTCCGACGACGCGCGGCCGCAGCGCCGGCCACCCGACTCCCCTCGCCGCGATTCCGCCAGAAGGGGTACTCGCATCATGGTTCGGGGTCGCGGATCCGTCGCCGAACCTTCGGGTGGTCCGTCTCAAGTCGCAACTTGTGCGTGCCGATAGAGCCCGCGAGGTCCTCTCCTCCTGGGCTCGGGGATGACGGCAATCAGCTCTCGCGCCCAGTAATTGCCCGAAGCGGCGGTGAGCCCCCTCACCGCCGCTTCACTTTTCAGGCGAGAGAGTGTGAGGCGCGGCTAGGCCGCGGAGTCCATGCCGGGCCGAAGGGCCTGCGGCGCGGAGGAGCGCATGTCGGACTCGCCGTGCCAGCGGGCGACGCTCGCCGACCAGCCCTGGCGAGCGTGGTACTCGCACACGGCGTACGTCTCGCCGTCGGCCGCGGTGGTCTCACGCGAAGCCGAGCGGTCGCAACGCCGGTTCTCGAGTCGGTAATAGCCCTCGCAGCGATCCATGTTTCCTTGACTTCGGCGGGGAAGGCGATCTTCCTAACCCCCGTTTTCGTGAAGTCGCCGCCGCCAGGCCTCTCCAGCGGCGCGGCCCTCGGCAGTGGCGAGGAAGTGGTCGAGCGGGACGTGCAGGAACGCGCCCCGCGCCTCCGCGAGGACCTCGTCGCCGTCGCGGAGGTCGGCGTCGATGTGGATCCGCCGTCCGCGGCTGTCCGTCACCCAGGCCGTGAGCGCGAGCTCGTGGTTGATGACGACCGGCCGTCGGTAGCGAACGAAGATCCGCGCCGTCACGGCGGGGAAGCGGTGCCACGTGGCGAGCAGCCCGCAGGCCTCGTCGAGGGCGGCAGCGACGAGCCCGCCGTGGACGATCCCAGGCCCGGCCTGGTGGCGGTCGCCGAAGGTGACGACGGCCTCGTACCGTTCGATGCCCTCGTCCGTCGGCTGCGGCAGGTGGAGGCCCTGCGGGTTGTCGCCGCAACCCCAGCACGCAGGGTCGTGATGCGGCGGGATCGCCCCGGCCACTTATCTGAGGCCGCCGCGCTCGAAGTGCGCGCGGTAGAAGTTCTCCGAGCCGGCGGTCGCCATCGCGGCGGAGGCGGAGATCTCGAGCGAGAGCGTCGCGGCCGCCACGATCTGCGCCAGGCGGTAGACCTTGCCCGGGCCGTCGCAGCCCATCAGCCGCAGCCACGAGCGGGCGTAGGGGAGAGTCGTTCCGCCGCCGACCGTGGCCACCTCGAGAGCAGGGAGGCGCATGGCGACGTTGAGGCCCCCCTCGACCCGGTGGGCGGTCCCGTGGGCCATGGAGCTCGTCCCGACCATGCCGATGTCCTGGCCCGTCGCGGTGAACATCGCCGCGATCGCGGTCGCCGGGGTGAAGGCGACCGACTGCATCCCCGAGGCGACCGCGCCGTGCGTCCCCACGAAGGCGAGCTCCAGCAGGTCGTCGATGGTCGTCTTGAGGACGCGCCGCACGGCGTCGTCGGTCAGCGTCGTCTCGGCGATCACGGTCTTGCCGTGGCCGCCGCGCTCGAAGTAGCGCGCCGACGGCTTCTTGTCGCCGCCCATGTTCCCCTCGAGCATCGCCCGGCGGGGGCGCACGGGGGCGCGATCCATGACGAAGCCCTGGTTGAGGGCGTAGGAGTTGCGCGTGATCATGTTCATCCCGCAGGCGTCGCCCGTGGTGAAGGCGTACATGACGTGGCACATCGGCCCGACGACGTGCGTCTCGATCTCCCTGAGCTTCGCGTGCTTGGAGAGGCCCTGGATCGGATCCGACTCGAGCCAGGCGCGCATGTCGTCGACCTGCCTCTCGATCCAGGCTGCGAACGCGACGGCCTGCGCCGTGTCGTCGAAGAGGAAGGCCGACGCGCGCGTGATCCGGTCGCCCAGGACGTACGTCCGGAACCCGCCCGACTCGCCGACGGCGCGGGCGCCGCGGTAGAGCGAGATCGAGAGCCCGCCCTCGGTGTTGGCGAGGGGGACGTAGATGCCTTCCTGGGCGCGGCCGCGCTCGACGACGCGTCCTTCTGGCTCCTCCAGCTCGTACTCGCCGAGCTCGATGTCGATCGGGCCGACGACGGCGACCGGGACGAGGGCGGCGCCGGTCAGCGCCTCCGTCGCCTTGGCGAACGGCTGGAGATCGTGGTCGAAGACGTGGCTGTCGCCGTCCAGGCGGGAGGCGAGCTCCTCCTGGCGCGCGCGGATGGAGTCAGGATCGTTCTTGCGAGGCCAGCGGCGAAGCTCCACGGGCGTCACTTTACGGCTCCCAGGGGCGCAATCGGGGAAGCCATCGAGGCACGTTCGCGCGGTAGCGCTCGTAGTCCTCGCCGAACCGCTCTCGGAGCCCGGGCTCCTCGACGAGCGGGAAGTAGATCGCGTTCAGGGCGAAGACGGCACCGAACCAGACGAGGAGCGGGAGCGAGCCGAAGAGCGCGGCCTCGCCGAGAAGCACGGCGAGGACCCCGGAGATCATCGGGTTGCGCACGTGGCGGTACGGGCCGGCGACCACGAGGCGCGCGGTGGGGTCCCAGGGAGCGAGCGTCCCTTTTCCGATCCGCGCGAAGAGCGTCGCCGTCCAGATCACGAGGGCGAGGCCGAGCGCGACCAGGACGACTCCGACCGCGGCGAGGGGCCAGGGGCCGAGCTCGAAGCCGCTCCGCGAGAGGAGGAACGCGGGGACGACGACCGTCACCATCACCGGGAGGAGGGCGATCGCGCGCAGCTGGCGCCAGACGCTCACGGCCCGATCATGCCTGCGGGTGGGTTACGCTCCCCGGCCGTGGCTGCGACCCTCATGGACGGCAAGGCGCTGGCGGCGCAGGTTCGCCTCGAGGTGGCCGCCGAGGTCAAGGCGCTCGCGGGCCCGATCGGCCTCGCGACCGTGCTCGTCGGCGAGGACCAGGCCTCCGCGCTCTACGTCCGGCGCAAACAGGAGGCGTGCGAGGAGGTGGGGATCGCCCCGATTCACCACGAGCTCGGCGCCGACACGTCCGAGGAGGCGCTGCTCGCTCTCGTCGCCGACCTGAACGCCGACGAGCGCGTGACGGGCATCCTCGTCCAGCTGCCGCTCCCCGACCACATCGACGAGGGCCGGGTGATCCGCGCGATCGCGCCGATCAAGGACGTCGACGGCTTCCATCCGGCGAGCGCCGGCCACCTCCTCCAGGGCGAGCCGACGTTCGTGGCGGCGACGCCCGCCGGGATCATGGAGATCCTCCGCGCGTACGAGATCCCGCTCGAGGGCGCCCGCGCCGTCGTCGTCGGCAGGTCGAACATCGTCGGGAAGCCGATGGCGCTCTTGCTCCTTGCGGAGAACGCGACCGTGACGATGTGCCACAGCCGTACGCGCGACCTCCCCGGCGTCGTACGCGAGGCCGACGTGGTCGTGGCGGCCGTGGGACGCGCGCGGATGGTCACGCGCGACATGGTCAAGGAGGGCGCGGCGGTCATCGACGTCGGCATCAACCGGGTCGACGGCAAGGTCGTCGGGGATGTCGCCGAGGACGTGAGCGAGGTCGCCGGCCACCTGACGCCGGTCCCGGGCGGCGTCGGACCGATGACGATCGCCAGCCTGCTTCGGAATACCGTTCGTGCCGGGGGATACCAACAGGGCTTGCTTGCCTTCCCGGGCGCCTGACGTTACGCTCATTTCGCGTCGCGAAACGCGGCGCTGAGTCGGATTCGGCGGCTCGAAAGCAGAGCCGTCGTTTTGCGTGTGAAGGAGGAAAGTTCGTTGGCCGAGGGCACCGTCAAGTGGTTCTCGAACGAGAAGGGGTACGGCTTCATCGAGCGCGAGGGGGGTGACGATGTCTTCGTCCACCACAGCGCGATCGAGATGGACGGCTATCGCACCCTGACCGAAGGCCAGCGCGTGCAGTTCGACGTCGAGCAGGGCGACAAGGGCCTGCAGGCGAAGAACGTGACGCTCGCGTAGACGTCGGTACAGGTTCGAGCTTGCGACTGGGCCCCCGGCGAGGGGCCCGTCGCATTTCTAGACTGGAGACGCTGATGGCGATCGGAAAAGACGATGTGCTGCACGTGGCCGAGCTGGCGCGGCTCGAGATCCCCGAGGGGGAGGTCGAGGGCGTGCAGGAGCAGCTCGGCGCCATCCTCGAGGCAGTCGGGAAGGTGTCCGAGCTGGACCTGTCCGACGTGGAGCCGATGACGCACCCTCTCGATCTCGTCAACGTCTGGGCCGAGGACGAGACGGCGCCGTCGCTGACACAGGAAGAGGCACTGGCGAACGCCCCCGACGCCCACGACGGCAGCTTCCGCGTGCCCGCGGTGGGTGGATGAGCGCAGCGATCGACACCCTGCGACTGACTGCGGAGGACGCGTCCGGCCTGCTCGAGGGCGGCGAGGTGTCCGGCGACGAGCTCGCCGGCGCGTACGTCGAGGCCATCGAGGCCCGTGATCCCGAGCTGCATGCCTACCTCCACGTGGTGGGCGAGCGCGGGGAGGGCGTTCCCATCGCCCACAAGGACGTGATCACGACCAAGGGCATCCCGACGACCGCCGGCTCGAAGATCCTCGTCGGCTACACGCCCCAGTTCGACTCGACCGTGGCGGCGCGCTGCAAAGCCGCCGGGCTCCCCATCATCGGCAAGACCAACCTGGACGAGTTCGCAATGGGCTCGTCCACGGAAAACTCGGCGTTCGGCCCGACGAAGAACCCCTGGGACCCCGAGCGCGTCCCGGGCGGCTCGTCCGGCGGGTCGGCCGCCGCAGTCGCAGGCGGCCTGGCGCCCTGGGCGCTCGGCACCGATACCGGAGGCTCGGTCAAGCAGCCGGCCGCGCTCTGCGGCGTCGTCGGCCTGCGCCCGACGTACGGGACGGTCTCCCGTTACGGGATCGTCGCGTTCGCGTCCAGCCTCGACCAGGTCGGCCCGCTGACGAAGACCGTCCGTGACAACGCGCGCCTGTACGCCCTGATCGCCGGCCGCGACCCCGCCGACTCGACGACAGTCGAGCTGCCCGAGCCCGTCGCGATCCCGGAGAGCGAGGACCTGAAGGGCCTGCGCATCGGCGTCCCCAGGGAGATGAACGCGGCCGAGGGCATCGATCCCGGCGTCTCGGAGAGCGTGAACGCCGCCATCCGCCTCGCCGAGGAGCTCGGCGCCGAGGTCGAGGAGACGAGCCTCCCGCGCTCGGTCGACTACGGCCTGGCCTGCTACTACCTCGTCGCCCCGGCCGAGGCGAGCTCGAACCTCGCCCGCTACGACGGCGTTCGCTACGGCCACCGCGCCGAGGCGGACGAGCTCACCGCGCTCTACTCGCGCACGCGCTGGGAGGGATTCGGCGCCGAGCCGAAGCGGCGCATCCTGCTCGGGACCTACGCGCTCTCCGCCGGCTACTACGACGCCTACTACGGCCAGGCGCAGAAGGTGCGCACGGTCATCGCCAGGGAGCACGCCGCCGTCTTCGAGCGCTTCGACCTGATCGTCAGCCCGACGTCGCCGACGGTTGCCTTCCGCATCGGCGAAAAGGCGGAGAACCCACTGGCCATGTACCTCTCCGACCTGCTGACGATCCCGGCGAACATGGCCGGCCTGCCCGGCCTCTCGATCCCGTGCGGCCTCTCCGAGGGTCTGCCGGTGGGCCTGCAGCTGATCGGCCCGCAGTTCTCGGAGAACACGCTTTTCCGCGCGGGCCATGCGCTCGAGCGCGCGATCGGCTTCGACTACGTCCCGGAGCGGCTCCGTGCCTGAGTGGGAGCCGATCATCGGGCTGGAGATCCACGTCCAGCTGAAGACGCGGACGAAGATGTTCTGCCGCTGCGAGAACGTCTGGGGCGAGGAGCCGAACACGCGCACGTGCCCCGTCTGCCTGGCGCACCCGGGGACGCTGCCCGTCCCGAACCGCAAGGCGATCGAGTGGACCGTCAAGCTCGGGCTCGCGCTCGACTGCGAGATCGCCTCGCGCGCGCTCTTCCACCGCAAGAACTACTTCTATCCCGACCTGCCCAAGGGCTACCAGATCTCCCAGTACGACGTCCCGCTCGCCTCGGGCGGGCGCTTCCTCGTCCCCGGCCCCGACGGCGACCGCGAGATCGGCATCGTGCGCGCGCACCTGGAGGAGGACGCCGCGAAGACGGTCCACGTCGGCGGCGCGGGCGGGCGGATCCACGGCGCGGACTACTCGCTCGTCGACTTCAACCGCGGCGGCACGCCGCTCGTCGAGATCGTGACGCAGCCCGACGTGCGCTCGGGCGAGGAGGCGAGGAGCTTCTTGACCCTCTTGCGCCAGACCGTCGTCGAGCTCGGAATCTCCGACGCGGAGATGGAGAAGGGCTCGCTGCGCTGCGACGCCAACGTGTCCGTGCGCGAGGTGGGGGAGCCCGGGTACCGCACGAAGACCGAGCTCAAGAACATGAACTCGTTCAAGTTCGTCGCAGACGCGATCGCGGCCGAGATCGAGCGCCAGATCGGCGCCTACGAGGCCGGGGACGAGGTCGTCCAGCAGACGCTGCACTTCGACCCGCAGAAGGGGACGATCCAGGCGCTCCGCTCCAAGGAGGAGGCGCACGACTACCGCTACTTCCCCGAGCCCGACCTGGTCGCGGTGGAGCCGCCTCCGGAGATGGTCGACGCCGCGCGTGCGGAGATCGGCGAGCTCCCGGCTGCGCGCATCCGACGGCTCGAGGCCGAGGTCGGGTTCGACCTCTCCTACGACCTCGTGGCCAGCGGGCGCGACGAGCTCTACGCGCGGGTGCCGGGCGACGACCGCCGCGCGGTCGCGAACGTCCTCATGAACCAGCTCGCCGCGGCGGGCGTCGACGCGGCCGCGGTGGACGGCGACGAGCTCGGCAAGCTCATCGAGGCGCGAGATCGCATCCCGCGTCAGGCGTTCCTCGACGCGGTCGCCGCGAGCGGCGACGCAGACTTTGCGGCCGAGCGCTACCTCGGAGAGTCCGTCGTCGCCGACGCGTCCGAGCTCGACCCCGTGATCGACGCCATCCTGGCCGCCAACCCAGGCCAGGTCGAGGCCTACCGGGGCGGCAAGGAGGGCCTGCTCGGCTTCTTCGTCGGGCAGGTGATGAAGGAGACGCAGGGCAAGGCCGACGCGCGGGTCGTGAACGAGCGCCTGCGCGAGAAGCTGAGCGTGTGAGCGCGGAGACCGTCCGCCTCCTCTGGGAGCGCATGGAGGCGCGCGACTGGGAGGGTGTCGCCGCGCAGCTCCAACCAGACGTTGTCGTCGACTGGCCGAACACCGCGGAGCGCATGCGCGGCCGCGACGACTACCTCGCCGTCCAGCGCGAGTACCCGGAGGGCTGGCACATCGAGGTCCTGCGGATCGTCGACGGCGGCGAGACGGTCGTCTCCGAGGTTCGCGTCGACCAGGGCGGCCAGCGGTTCTTCGCCGTCTCTTTCTTCGAGCTTACGGACGGGCGCATCTCCAGGGCGGTCGAGTACTGGTCCGATGGCGAGCCCTCGCCGGCTCCCGAGTGGCGTGCCCGCTGGATGGAGCGGCTCTGAGCGAGCACGTCGTCCGGCAGGCCGAGCCGGCGGATCACGCGCGCGTGGCCGCGGTGCTCGACGAGTGGTGGGGAGGGCGCCGCATGGTCGACATGCTGCCCCGGCTCTTCTTCACGCACTTCCGGGAAACGTCGTTCGTGGCCGAGCGCGACGGCAAGCTCGCGGGGTTCCTCGTCGGCTTCCTCTCACAGAGCGATCTCGAGGCCGCCTACGTCCACTTCGTCGGCGTGAGCCCGGAGGAGCGCGGCTCGGGCCTCGGCCGGGAGCTCTACGAGCACTTCTTCGAGGCGGCGCGCTCGCACGGCCGGCACACGGTCTCGTGCGTCACCTCGCCGGCGAACGCGGGCTCCCTCGCCTTCCATCAGGCCATCGGCTTCGAGGCGAGCGAGCCGAAGGCCGGCTACGACGGCCCCGGCGAGGACAGGGTCGTCCTCACGCGGTCGCTCTGAGCGAAGCGGCGCGGCCAGAGAGCCCAGGCCGTGATCGCGGCCGCGACGGCCGATCCGCTGAGGCCGAGCGCAAGGTCACCGAGGGTGTCCGTGTACGCGGTGGCTTCCTCGGGCCCGCCGCGGATGAACGTGAAGTACTCGGCGAGCTCCCAGAGGATCGCGGTCACCGCGCCGAAGCCCACGCAGAGGCCGAAGGTCGCGAGCCTGCCGACCGGAAGGCGGAGCAGCAGCTGGCCGAACGCCGCGACGATCAGCGCCCAGTTGACGAAGTGGTTGGCGTCGTCCCACCAGTCGACGGTGTCGTACAGGTCGAGCCCGTTCCCGGCGGTGTCGATCAGGAACGGCAGCGTCCAGAGGATGTCGAGCGCGTAGGGATACGGAGCGGGCCGGCCGACGAGCCACCAGACGGCCGGAACGATCAGCACTGCGATCGGGTAGGCGATCGCGCGGCCGGCCATCGCCTTTCCCTCGAACTGCGGCGAGTCGGGGAAGAGGACGGCAAAGAGGAGGATGGCGCCCAGCGCCGCCTTGAGCGCGAGGTCCAGCCAGAGCGGCCAGCGGCGCATTCCGGCGGCATCGTCCCGGACCAGCGCTCCGCCGTCCAGGCGCCGTAAGTCGGCTCACGTGGACGACGGTGCGGAAACTACGCGGCCAGGTTCGCCAGAGCCCACGCCAGGAGCGGGAGCGCCGCGGCGGAGTAGAGCGCGAAGAGCCAGAGCCAGAATCGCTGCAACATCGTCGTTCCTCCCTTCCGGTGAGCTCGAAGTTCGATGCGTCCAGATTGCCGGGAGAGGGGCTTGCGGCCAATGAAGCAGGCTTCACTCTTCCGGTGCGGTTATCCGAAGCGGCGCTATCCTCGTCCGGGCTTGAAGCGCAGGGGTATGGGGCGAGATCTGGGTCTGGCGGTGCGGATGGTCGTTGCGCTGGTCCCGCTCGTCGCGCTCTATCTGCTCGCGCTCGTCATTACCGTCCTCAGCCTCATTGCGCTGCTTGTGGATGGCTCGTGGATCGCTCTCCTAGGCTGGTTCTTCCTCGCAGCCGGGCTCGTCGTGGTCGCAGCGAGCCACTGGGTTCGTGCGGAGGATCTCGTCTTGCGGGCGGCCCGGGCGAAGCGGCTCGACGACGGTGAGGAGCCAGAGCTCCGGCAGATCGTCGATCGCGTAGCCGCGACGGCCGACGTTCCGCCTCCGAGGCTGGCCCTCATCCGCTCATGGGCGCCGAACGCGCTCGCGGCAGGCCTGCGGTCCGAGTCGGCCACGATCGCGGTCACGACGGAGCTTCTGCGGCGCCTCGACGAGCCGGAGCTCGAGGCCGTCGTCGCACACGAGCTTGCGCACGTTGCCAACCGGGACGGGCTCGTCATGACGTTCGTCTCCGGCCCGGCGATGCTCGGCTCGGCGATGTGGGGCTCGAGCGACGGTCGAGGTCAGGTCTTCTACGTCATCTTCTACTGGCCGGTCCACCTGATCGGTCTGCTCCTGCTGTGGACGATCTCTCGGTATCGGGAATACGTCGCCGACCGCGGAGCCGTCCTGATCACGGGTGCGCCCGAGCAGCTCATGAGCGCGCTGACGAAGATCTCCGAGCGGACGCCCCGGGGCGACCTGCGAGGCGGGGCCGCCGTAAGTGCCCTGTGCGTCGTCCCCGCGCAGCGAAAGACCAGGTTCGAGGCGCTCGAGCGGTTCGAGGTCTTCATGGATCACCCCAAGCTGGAGAAGCGCCTGGAGCGGCTCTCGGACCTCGCCCGGCATCTCGGCGAGCCCGCGCCTTAACAGGAGAGGGCGGCCGGATGGCCGCCCTCTCGGGTTCGTCGTGAGCTTGGGTCTAGTCCTCCATCTCCATGGTCTGCGGGTTCAGGTGATCCACCAGCCCTCGCTTGTTCGGCTTCTGGGCAATCGTCTGGTACACCACCATGCCCTCGGCAAGAGCGTTGTTCTCGACGCCGTCCGACGCGTAGACCGGGAGCCCCGCCAGCTTCCTGAACGTGGGACCCGTGTACGGGTATGCGGACCAGGTTCCGGTGGCCTCGATGGTGTCGTAGAACGCGGTCTCCTTCAGCTTCGTGGGGTTCGAGAAGTCGATCACGTTGACCCCACCCGTATACCAGGCGTTGACGAGCAGGTCCTTCTTGATGCCCATGATGGCCATGCCCATGTGGGCGGAGCAGTACTCGTCTGCCCCCGGATCCGGCCGCACATCACCCACGTGGAACTCGCTCAGGAAGTTCCCCTCCAGATCGGTGAAGAACATCCGCCCGGTCTTGTGGGTTCCTCCGGCCGGGTTCCACGGCCGGGGCTGGTACGTCGTCATCGTCGGGCAGCCGGAGCCGAAGGACTCGTCGACCCAGTTCACCACGGTTCCGTCGTTGTTGAACATCACCGAGTGGAAGAAGTCGACGGCCCCGGGGATGTTTCCGGTGCCGCCCGAGGACACCTCGTCGTCCCCGATCACGATCGGGTTGGCGGTGTCCGGGATCCCCGTGGCCGGATCGATGTTCCAGACCTGGCCCTGCTCGGCACACGCGGCGCCGGCGAGATTGTGCTCCATGTGGACCACGATGTCATGGCATGCCACCGCTGCCGGCTCCAGCCCCGTCAGGCCCTTCTCGGTCCAGTCCATCCGCCCGTCGGGGTCGCCCGGGTAGCTGATCCTCGGCGCGGCGATCTCGGTCGTGGCCGCCGGATTGTTCAGCGGCACAGACAGCACCTGGATCTGGCGGTGCAGCGGGTCGTTGACGACCTTGTCCTCGTCGTACGGGTTGGTCACGTTGTTGAAGTTCGCCTGGCCGCACGTCGGGCCCGGGCGGAGCGGATACGACGCGACGTAGACGATCAGCCGCGGGTTTACCGCAGCGTCCGCGAACCCGGTCCACGCCGTGATCGTGTGCGCGCCGCAGTCGGTGTACTGCATCTTGACCGGCGTGATGGTGGCGAACGGGTTGGCCGGGTTGTCGCTCATCGTGAAGATGCGGACGCCTTCCCAGCCGTTCCGATCGTCGTGCGCCGATCGTGGCGCGCCGCAGTTCGGGTTGGCCATCGTGCGATCGACGGCCACGAGGAGCAGGTCGGCCACGCCGTTGCCGTTGCGGTCCCAGACGATCGGGTCGTTCTGGTTGGCGTCGCAGCTGACGTCCCTCACGAGCTTGGGCTTGGCAGGATCGGCGATGTCGAAGATCCGCACACCGCCGCGCGACCCGCTACCTGGAGGGGACCCGGTATCTCCGGTGTAGTAGCCGCTGAAGACATGGTTCCCCCAGAACGCGAAGTCCGAGTTGGTCGCCATGTTGGGGGACGTGAAGAGCTTGTCCATCTTCTTGCGCGGGTTGGGATCGGGGTCGGGCTTCGCGCCGGCCGTCCCGGCGAGCAGGCCCACCGCGACCAGCGTGAGCAGGACTAAGCGCACGGCAAATCTCATGTGTTCCTCCCTCTGGAATCGACGGGGCACGTACGGCCGCGTGCCGCCTCGTTCACCTGCTGGAGCGCCGATCTCCCAAGACGGCCCAGCATGTCCACCTCCCCTACGGGTCCCGGCAGTCTTCTACCCCTTCGTCCCGCTGTCAACGTCCCCGCCTGAGCGCTTCCATGGCGTGGCGCGTCAGTTAACCTCAGGCTCGATGCCCGAGAAGCGCTACCTTGTCACGCCCGGCCCGACGCCCGTGCCTCCGGAGGTGCTGGCGGCGACTGCGCTGCCGATGATCCACCACCGCTCGGCCGACTTCCGCGCGGCCTTCGAGCGTGTGCTCGGCCGGCTCGCCGAGGTCTACCGGACGCAGAACGACGTGCTGCTCTTCACCTCGGCCGGCACGGCCGCGATGGAGTCGGCCGTGGCCAACCTCTGCTCGCCCGGCGACCGCGTCATGGTCGTCTCCCACGGCTACTTCGGCGAGCGCTGGGCCGAGATCGCGCAGGGGTACGGCCTCGAGGTCGACCACGTGCGCTACGAGTGGGGCGAGACGCCGAGCCCGGACGAGGTCGGCGCGCGCCTGGAGGAGATCGGCGGCGCGAAGGTCGTGTACCTGACCCACTCGGACACCTCGACCGGAGGCGTTGCCGACGTGCAGTCGACCGCCGCGCGCATCGCAAGCTCCGGCGCGCTCGTCGCGGTGGACGCGATCTCGAGCCTGGCCGCCGTGCCGCTCGAGACCGACGAGTGGGGCCTCGACGTCGTGCTGACGAGCTCGCACAAGGCGCTCATGTGCCCCGCGGGCCTCGCCTTCGCGGCCGTGTCCCCGCAGGCGCTCGAGGCGACCGAGACCGCGGCGTCGCCGCGGTACTACATGGACTGGCGGCGCGCGATCACGGCGCAGGCCAAGGGCGAGACCCCCTTCTCGACGGCGATCTCGCTCGTGCGCGGGCTCGACGTCGCTCTGGAGATGATCCTCGAGGACGGGCTCGAAGCCGCGTACGAGCGCCACCTCCGCCTCGGCCGCGCGGCCCGCGCAGGCGTCAAGGCCATGGGGCTCGAGCTGTTCTCGCCCGACGACGACACGTCGGCGGTCGTGACGGCCATCCGCATGCCGGCCGAGATCGACGGGCAGGCGATCGTCGGCTCCATGCGGGAGGAGTCGGGAGTCACGATCATCGGCGGGCAGGGGCAGATGCGCGGGAAGATCGTCCGCTTCGGGCACATCGGCTACGTGGACGTCAACGACGTCACCGTCGCCCTCGCGGCGCTCGAGCGGGCACTCGTCGGGGCCGGCGCGGACGTGGAGCGCGGCGCCGCCGTCACGGCGGCGCACGAGGCGCACGCCGAGCCCGTCGCGGCGTGAAAGTCCTCGTCCGAGAGCCCATTGCCGAGGCGGGCGTCGAGCTGCTGCGGGAGCGGTTCGACGTCGACGTCGCGACCGACGGCGACCTCGCCGAGCAGATCGGCGAGTACGACGCGATCATCATCCGCAGCGGCACGCAGGTCACGGCCGACCTGATCGCGCGCGCGGGGAAGCTGAAGGTGATCGGCAGGGCCGGGGTCGGGGTGGACAACGTCGACGTCGAGGCGGCTTCGAAGGCCGGCATCCTCGTCGCCAACGCGCCGCAGTCGACCGTCATCTCGGCGGCCGAGCACGCGATGGGACTGCTGCTTGCGCTCAGCAGGCAGATCCCGCAGGCGCACGCAGCCCTGAAGGACAGCCGGTGGGAGCGCTCCCGCTTCGGCGGCATCGAGCTCGCCGACAAGACGCTCGGCCTCGTCGGCTTCGGGCGGATCGGCCAGCAGGTGGCGCGGAGAGCGCGCGGATTCGAGATGCGCGTCCTCGCACACGACCCGTACGTCGCGCCGGAGCGGTTTCGCGAGCTCGGCGCAGAGCGTGCCGACTCCCTCGATGACCTCTTCGCGGAAGCCGACTTCGTCTCCCTGCACGCGACCCTCACCGCCGACACGCGCGGGCTGATCGGCGCCGACGAGATCGCGCGGATGCGCGACGGCGTGCGGATCGTCAATGTCGCACGCGGCGAGCTGATCGACGAGGACGCGCTCGTCGAGGCGCTCGAAAGCGGAAAGGTCTCCGGGGCGGCGATCGACGTCTTCGCCGAGGAGCCGTACTCCGGGCGCCTCTTGGGGCTCGACAACGTCGTCGTCACACCTCACCTCGCCGCCTCGACAGAGGAGGCCCAGGATCGAGCCGGGCTCATCGTCGCCGAGCAGGTCGCCGCGGCGCTCGAGGGCGCGCCCGTGACGAACGCGGTCAACGTCCCGGGTGCTTCGCCCGAGGATCTCGACGTCCTCGGCCCGTTCCTGCCCCTTGCCGCGCAGCTCGGGGCGCTCGCGGTCGAGCTCTCCGGGGGCAACGCGGCACGGCTCGACTTCGCCTACCTCGGCGAGCTGGCCGAGCGCGACACCCGGCTCCTGACGGTGGCGGCGCTCAACGGCGCCTTCCAGGGGCGCGTCGAGGAGCAGGTCAACTACGTCAACGCCCCGCTCGTCGCCCAGGAGCGCGGGATCGAGGTTCGCGAGGAGCGCCGGCCCACGTCGCCGGACTTCCGCAGCCTCGTCGCCGTCACTGCCGTGGCCGGAGGCGAGGAGTTCACCGTCGTCGGCACCGTCACGGGCTCCGAGCAGGAGCCCCGCCTCGTGCGCGCGCTCGGGTACGACGTCGAGATCGTGCTCGAGCCTCTGATGCTCTTCGTCGTCAACGACGACCGGCCGGGGCGCATCGGCCGGATCGGGACTCTTCTCGGCGAGGCCGACATCAACATCGCCAACATGGCCGTGTCCCGCAACCGGCCGAAGGACCGCGCGCTCATGGTGCTCACGCTGGACAGCCCGATCACGCCCGAGCTGCTCGAGCGCATCCGCGCCGAGCCCGGCCTGCTCGACCCGCGCGCGATCGTGCTCGAGCGGACGAATGGATAACTGGCCGGAGCCCGTTCGCCGTGTCGCCGGCGTGCTCCAGGAGAGCCGGGTCGAGGCCCGCGTCGAGGAGTTCGGCGAGGGCACGCCCACGGCGGAGGACGCCGCGAACGCCGCCGGCTGCCCCGTGGAGCAGATCGTCAAGACGCTCGTCTTCTCGTGCGACGGGCGTGCGATCGTCGTCATGATCCCGGGCGACAAGCGAGCCGACACGGGGAAGGTCGCCTCGGTCGCGGGCGGCGAGCGGGTGAAGTCCGTGCGCCCCGACGCCGTCGAAGGCCTGACGGGCTTCCCGCCGGGCGGCGTGGCGCCGTTCCCGCTTCCCGGCATCGAGACCGTGCTCATCGACCGGGCGCTGCTCGCGCACGAGGTCGTCTGGATCGGCGCCGGCTCGCACCAGCACATGGCCGTCTTGACCCCGACGGACCTCGTCCGCCTCGCGCGTGCCCGGGCCGCGGACGTGACCGTGGAGTAACCTTCGATCCATGCAAGCGACCGAGAAGATCTGGATGAACGGAGAGCTCGTCGACTGGGCCGACGCGAAGGTCCACGTCGGCGCACACGGGCTCCACTACGGCTCAGGCGTGTTCGAGGGGATCCGTTGCTACGAGACGGAATCGGGGCCCGCGGTGTTCCGCCTGACCGACCACCTCGCACGACTCCACCGCTCCACCGAGCTCCTGCACATGGAGATTCCGTACTCGGTCGAGGAGATGCGCACCGCCACGCACGAGCTGATCGGCCTGAACGGGCTCTCGGACTGCTACATCCGACCGATCGCGTTCTACGGCTTCGGCGAGCTCGGCGTCCACCCGGGGACGAACCCGGTCGACGTCGTCCTCATGACGTGGCGCTGGGGCGCGTACCTCGGCGAGGACGCGCTCGAGAAAGGGATCCGCGCGAAGGTCTCCTCCTGGAAGCGCGTCGGGCCGAACACGATCCCGCACGTCTCCAAGGCGACCGGCATTTACCTGAACTCGATGCTCGCGGTGATCGAGGCGACGCGCGCCGGCTACGACGAGGCGATCCTGCTCACCGACGACGGGCGGGTCGCGGACGGCTCCGGCGAGAACATCTTCGTCGTCAAGGACGAGATCATCATCACGCCCGACCTCTCGGTCTCGATCCTGCCGGGCATCACGCGCGAGACGGTGATGGAGATCGCCCAGGCGCTCGGGTACGCGGTGCAGGAGCGCGGGATGATCCGTACCGACCTCTACCTGGCCGACGAGGTCTTCATGTGCGGCACGGCCGCCGAGGTGACGCCGGTCAGGTCGGTCGACGACCACGAGATCGGCGACCCCGGGCCCGTGACGAAGGCGATCCAGGACGCGTTCTTCGACGTCGTCCGCGGTCGCGACGAGCGGTGGTCGCGCTGGCTCGAGTACGCCGAGAAGACGCCGGCGGCACCCGGGTCTTGACGCGGCAGATCCCTCTCTCCGCGCCCTGGATCGACGGGCGGGAGGAGGAGCTCGTGGTCGAGACGCTCCGCTCGGGGCAGCTGTCGCTCGGCCCGATGATCGACCGCTTCGAGGAGGCGCTGGCCGCCTTTACAGGCGCGCCGCGCGTCGCCGCGGTCTCGAGCGGCACGGCCGGACTCCATCTCTGCATGCGTCTGGCCGGCATCGCGCCGGGGGACGAGGTCGTCACGACCCCGTACTCCTTCGTCGCCTCGGCCAACTGCGCGCTCTACGAGGGCGCCAGGCCGGTCTTCGCCGACATCGACCCCGACACGCTCAATCTCGACCCGTCCGCGGTCGAGGCGGCGATCACACCGGAGACGAAGGCGATCCTGCCGGTGCACATCTTCGGCTACCCCGCGGAGATGGCCGAGCTGGAGGCGATCGCGGAGCGCCACGGCCTCGTGATCGTCGAGGACGCGTGCGAGGCGCTCGGGGCCGAGTACCGCGGCCGCCCGATCGGCTCGTCCGGGCATCCGGCCGTTTTCGCCTTCTACCCCAACAAGCAGATGACGACGGGGGAGGGGGGAGCGGTGGCCGTCGGCTCGGAGGAGGAATGGACGCTCCTCAAGAGCCTCTCCAACCAGGGCCGCAGCGATTCGGGCGAATGGCTCACGCACGCGCGGCTGGGCTACAACTACCGCCTCGACGACCTCTCGGCCGCGCTCGGTCTCGCCCAGGTGGAGCGGCTCGACGAGATCCTGGCGGCGCGCTCCGAGGTCGCCGCCCGCTATGCCGGGCTCCTGGCCGCCGTCGACGGGGTCGAGGCGCCCCTCCCGGACGACGACGAGCACCGCCGCTCGTGGTTCGTCTACGTCGTGAAGCTCGCCCGTGGCGTCGACCGCAACGGCGTCATGGCGCGGCTCGGCGAGGAGGGCATCGCCAGCAAGCCGTACCTGCCGTCGATCCACCTTCAGCCCTTCTACCGGGAGCGCTTCGGCTACCGGGAGGGAATGCTGCCGGTCTCCGAGGACGCGAGCGCGCGCACGCTCGCCCTGCCCTTCCACGCTCGCCTGCCGGCCGAGGACCAGGAGCGCGTCGTCGACGCCCTGGTGCGCGTGCTCGCCTGAGCACTCCGGCCGTCTTGCGATAATCAGGGCATGGCCGACGCCGCGCCCCGCATGGTCTTCCTCGGGTTCGGCAAGTACGCGCGTGCAGACAAGATCTACGCGCTCGAGCCGATCCGCGGCGAGGACCGGGGAGGGGGCAGCCGCACCCAGGTCTGGGTCGACGGCATCCCTGCGCCGATCGTCGCCTCGCGCACGGAGCGCACGATCCTCCACGACATGGGCCAGGATGTCGCCGCCGGCTCGAAGCTCCTCGACGACGCGCTCGCCTTCGCCGAGCGGATCGCTGCGGACGCGGAGAAGGGCAGGGTCGACCTCGGCGACCTCGGCCGTCGCGCGCGCAAGCTGCTCGAGGCAAGCTCCAAGCCGGCGGAGGACGAGCAGCTGTTTTGAGCGCGCTCGGGCGCGAGTTCTTCGCGCGGAGCGTCCACGAGGTCGCGCCCGAGCTGGTGGGCTGCACGCTCCTCGTCGACGGCGTGGGCGGCCGCATCGTCGAGGTCGAGGCCTACGACTCCGAGGACCCGGCGAGCCACGGCTTCCGCGGGCAGACCCCGCGCAACCGCTCGATGTTCGGGCCGCCCGGCCGCGCGTACGTCTACCGCTCCTACGGCATCCACTGGTGCCTCAACCTCGTCTGCGGCGGCGAGGGAGTCGCGGAGGCGGCGCTCGTCCGCGCGCTCGAGCCGGCCGAGGGGCTCGACGTCATGCGCGCCCGGCGAGGCCTCGACGACGAGCGCCTGCTCTGCGCCGGCCCGGGCCGCCTCTGCCAGGCGCTCGGGGTGACCGTCGAGCTCGACGGCGCGGCTCTCGACCGGCCGCCGTTCGCGCTGCGCGCCGCCGCCGAGCCCCTCGCGGTTGCGAGCGGCCCGCGGATCGGGATCACGAGAGCGGCCGAGCTCCCGTGGCGCTACGGTCTGGCGGGCTCGCGCTTCCTCAGCCGCCCGCTGGCCGCTGCGGGCTAGGGCGCCGGAACGCCCTTGGACTCCCAGTAGTCATTCAGCGCGCCCTGGACCTTCACAAACCAGACGATCGCCGTGATGATCAGGAAGCCGAAGGGGAAAAGCCACAGGCCTGTCCAGCCCGTGACAGGAGACTCCCGCCCATCCTTCCTGTACATGGCTCCGATCTCCGACGGGATCACGAAGGCACTGACCGGGTTGAGGAGGATCCAGATCACGAGGCCGAGAACGCCTCCGATGCCCTGGCCCGAGTGGAGCTTGACCTCCTCCTGCGTCTTGAACACCCAGTACCAGCTGTAGAAGCCGAGGGTGACGATGAACATGAGGATCCCGAACCCGACCCCACGCCTCCTGCCCAGAGGGCCGGTGTTGCCGGACGAGACTGCGACGGCGGACGCTTCCATGACACCTCCCGTTGTGGCCGGCGCGACTCTACCGGCAGTCCCGGGCGTCAGCCGCGCGCGACGATGAGCCTGATGGTCATGTTCGGCACGGCCGCCCGTCCCGCCTTCGGGAACTGCGCCAGCACCGTGCCGGCGGGCGCTCCGTCACCGTAAGCGCGGATCGTGCCGGCGAGCTTGCGCTTGGCGAGTCGGTCGCGCGCCTGCTCGAGTGAGAGGCCCACGACGTCGGGCACGCGACCGGCGCGCGCGAACGGAAGCACGATCTTCACCTTGCTCCACGAGGAGAGCGTGCCGTCGGCGGGCGTCTGCTCGGTGACGATGCCGAGCTGCTCGCCGGGGATGGCAGGGCGCCAGACGATCTCGGGCGTCAGCGGCATGGAGAGCAGGTGCGCCTCGGCGTCCTCGCGCGAGGCGCCGACAACGTCGGGGACGTCCACCTCGTTCGGCTTGCACGGCGCGGGCCGGTCCGGCCCGTTGCCGACGAAGAAGAGGATCTGCCGCGCGTCCTTGCAGTTGCCGTTGTCGAGGTACCACTTGCTGTTGCGATAGACGACGTTGAGGGGCGCGACCTCGTCGTAGACCGGCGAGTCGAAGTACGCGGGCGGCTCCTCGAGGTGGTCGAGCGCGTTCTTGGCGAACGTCTTCCAGATCAGGGCCGGGTAGGTCCCGCCGGCGACCGGGTCGCCGTTGTATTCGGTCTCCATCGGCTTGAGCCGGTCCGGGTACCCGACCCAGACCGCCACGGCGAGCTGCGGCGTGTAGCCGACGAACCAGGCGTCGCCGTAGTTCTCGGTCGTGCCGGTCTTGCCGGCGACGGGGCGATCGTCGAGCGCGGCGCGCTCTCCCGTCCCCTCGTTGACGACGCCCTGGAGGATGGAGTTGACGATGGCCGCGTTGTTCCCGTCGACGACCTGCTTCGGCACCGGATCGTTGGAGTCGGCGCGGCGGTCGTGCTCGACGCGCAGGACGGCGCGGGGCATGTTGCCGAGGACGCTGCCGTCGATGCGCTTCCCGCCCGAGGCGAGCGTTGCGAACGCGCGCGCCATCTCGAGCGGGCTCACGGCCTCGACGCCGAGCCCGATGGCGAAGTAGTCGTCGAGCTGGCGCGTGACTCCGAGCTTGTGCGCGGTCCTGGCGACGTTCTTGGGGCCGACCTGGGCGGTCAGCTGCGCGTAGACGGTGTTGTCGGAGTGGATCGTCGCCTCGGTGAGGTCGATCGGCCCGAGATACGAGCCCTCGTAGTTCGCGACCGACCAGAGCTTGTCGCCGAGGTTGATCGTCGTCGGCTCCGACTCGAAGACCGTCTGGGGGGAGATGCCCTGCTGGAGGGCGGCCGTGAGCACGAACGGCTTGAAGGACGACCCGGTCTGACGCTGCCCCTGCACGGCGAGGTTGAACTGGCTCTTGCGGAAGCTCTTCCCGCCGACCATGGCCAGGACCTTCCCGTCACGCGGGTCGATGGCGACGAGCGCGGCGGTCGGCCCGGCGGGATCGGTCAGCCACTTGTCGATCGCCTCGCGCGCCATGTCCTGCAGCTCGAGGTCGATCGACGTGTAGATCTTCATGCCCCCGCCGAAGACCTCGCCCGAGCCGTAGTACGGGATCAGCTGCTGCTTCACGTACTCGGCGAAGTACTGAACGCGCTTGCCGGAGCCCGGGATCCCGATCTCGTCCGGGGGCGGAAGCGGCGCGGCTTCGGCCCGTCGATAGTCGTCCTGCTTGATCAGTCCCTGCTCGAGCATGAGGCCGAGCACGGTCTTCCGGCGCGCCTTGGCGACCTCCGGGTTGGACGCCGGGTCGAACGCGCCGGGGTTCGCCGGCAGCCCGGCGAGCAGCGCGGCCTCGTGAAGCTGGAGCTCGTTCGCGTGCTTGTCGAAGTACACGCGCGCGGCCATCTCGATGCCGTAGGAGCCGTTCCCGAAGTAGATCGTGTTCAGGTACGAGGTGAGGATCCGGTCCTTCGACCAGCGCTGCTCGAGCTGCCACGCGAGCGCGGCCTCCTTGAGCTTCCGGCTGATCGTCCGCTCCTGCTTCGTGTACTGGTTCTTGACGAACTGCTGGGTGATCGTCGAGCCGCCCTGCACGATCGTCTGCGACTGGAGGTCGGCCCAGACCGCACGCGCCATGCCTCGGATGTCGACGCCCTGGTGCTCCCAGAAGCGCCGATCCTCGACGGCGACGATCGCCTGCTTCATCACGGGCGCGATCTGCTCGGACTCGACGACGACGCGGCTCTCCGACCCCCGGAGCACCGCCAGCACCGTCTTCCCATCGGACGCATAGATGTAGCCGAGGCGCTCCGTGCGGCGCTCGTTGCCGGGCTCGAGCTGCGGGAGCTCGCTCGCGATCGAGCTTACGAGGCCGTACATGAACGACACCGTCGCGACGGATGCGACGACGGTGAGGAGAGCGAGGAACCTGAGCTTGCGGATACGGCGGCGACGTGGTCGCACGCCGCGCCTGCGTCTTCCGAAGAACACGAAGGTGGGAGTCTAGCGACGCCCCGGACGGGCCCGGCGCGCTACGCGGCCTGTTCGCTGGCGAAGATCGGGTCCTGCGTGGGCTGCTGAACGCCGCCGGCTTCCTCGACCGTGACGGCGACGATTGCGCCCTCGGAGACGGGCACGGTGAGCGGCACGACGGTGCGGCTGTCGCCGCCCGTGAAGAGCCCCGCGGGGACGGCCTCGCCGTCCTCGATGACCCACGCTTCGTACGTCTTGCCGTCCGGCGCCTGGTCGAGGCCGTTGACCAGCATCCAGCCCTCGGAGGACTCGTCGTCGACGACGAGGATGCCGTCTGCGCCCTCGAGCGGGATCCGATCCGCGTTGGGGTCGGTGAGCGCGACGATGATCTCGTCTGCAAGGTGAACCGCCGTCCGTTCCTCGTCGAGCTGGTTCGCGAGGTCCGAGGCCCAGAACGCGAGGCCAAGCGCCACGCAGCCCGCCGCGAACGCGGCCGCCGCGGCGACGGGGAACGCCCAGCGCCGCCGAGGCATCGCGACGACCTTCGGCTGCTCGCGCCGCGCGTCGGCGAGCACGCGGTTGCGCAAGGCGGGGGAGGGGGCCGGAGCCTCGACGTCGTAGGCGAGCTCCGCGACCGTCTCCTGGAACGCGGCGACGTGCTCGCGGCACTCGGTGCAGTGCGCGAGGTGCGCCTCGAACTCGGCGAGCTCATCGGGGCCCAGGGCGTCGAGGGCGTAGGCGGCGCTCAGCTCGTGGATCTCGGTTCTTTCCATTGCTCTCTTTCGATGTCTCCCTCCGCGAGTAGGTCGCGGAGGTTCGCCAGGCCGGAGAACATCCGGCTCTTAATGGTGCCCAAAGGTTCGCCCAGGCGGTCGGCGAGCTCGGATTGGGTGAAGCCCCCGTAGTACGCGAGCTCGAGCGCCTCGCGCTGTTTGTCGGGGAGCCGTTTGAGCGCCTCCTGCACGCGTGCGCGGCGCAGGCGGCGCCAGGCCTCTTCCTCCGTGTCCTCGCCGGCCTGCTGCGGCGCGGACTCGAGGGGCTCGGCGCGCCGGGGCTGCTCTCGGCGCACGAGGTCGACCGCCCGCCGGTGGACGAGCGTGAGGATCCAGGTGCTGGCCTTGGCCCGCTCGGCGACGAACCGTGCGGCCGAGCGCCAGACCGCCAGGAATGCATCCTGCACCGCGTCCTCGGCGAGCGAGGGATCGCGCACGATCCGCAGGGCGAGCCCGTAGGCGACGCGGTTGAAGCGGTCGTACAGCTCCGCCAACGCGTCCTCGTCGGCGCGTGCGACGAGCGCGACCAGCGCCTCGTCCGAGAGGTGAGCGAGCCCTCGAGCCATGAAACCCCGCCCCGTGCGAGGGGAGCCCAAAGCTAACACGGCAGCCATGACCCGCATTCGCACCGCGCGTGAAATCGGTTCGAAAAATCGATCCGAACCGATTGCCCGGCTCCTCCGAATAGGCCGCGTTCAACCCCCCACGGAGGAGAGGAAATGAGACGCATCGCGCTCATCGGGGTGCTGGCGATCGCCGCGCTTGCGGCCGTGCTCGTGCGCGGCTCCGGCCCGGACGACGCACCGGCATCGAGCCATCGTGAGGCTCCGACGATCAGCGAGGACCCGGTCGCGGACAACACGGACGTCTACGCGTTCGTGAGCCCGGACCGGCCCGACACGGTCACGATCGTCGCCAACTACATCCCGCTCGAAGAGCCCGCCGGCGGGCCGAACTTCAACGCGTTCGGCGACGACGTGCTCTACGAGCTCAAGGTCGACTCGACGGGAGACGGACGGGAGGACGTGACCTACCAGTTCGACTTCCGGACGGACACCCGGAACGCCAACACGTTCCTCTACAACACCGGCCCGATCAACACGCTCTCCGACCCGGACTGGAACCGGCCGCAGTACTACACGGTCACCCGGGTGCAGAAGAAGAAGTCGACCGTCCTCGGCAGGAACCTGCCGACGACGCCGGTCAACATCGGGCCGCGCTCGACCCCGAACTACGGCTCGCTCATGCAGGCCGCGGTTCAGCAGCTGCCCGGCGGCATCAAGGCGTTCGCCGGCCAGAGCGACGACCCGTTCTTCGTCGATCTCGGCTCGGTGTTCGACCTCGCCGGCCTGCGGCCGTTCAACCCCGCTCACGTCATTCAGCTCGACGCAGAGGACGGGGTCGACGGTGTGGGCGGCTTCAACACGCACTCGATCGTCCTCCAGGTCCCCATCAAGCAGCTCACGCGCGACGCGAAGCTGCACGACGCGGACGACCCGGAGGCCGTGATCGGCGTCTACGCGACCGCCAGCCGCCAGCGCGTGCAGATCATCGACGCGAACGGCCGGCGCCGCGACCAGGGCAGCTGGGTGCAGGTCTCCCGGCTCGCCAACCCGCTCATCAACGAGGTCGTCATCCCGCTCGGGAAGAAGGACCGCTGGAACGCCTCGGATCCCTCGGATGACGCGAGCTTCTCCTCGCACTATCTGAGCCCCGAGGTCACCAAGCTCGCCAACGCGCTCTACCCGGTGCTCGACAACGCGCCGGAGATGAACCGCGGCGACATCCAGGCGATCCTCCTCACGGGCGTGCCCGGCCTGAACTTCACCGGGCCGACCAAGGCCGACCTGATCCGGCTGAACACCGGCATCGCCCCGACCGCTCCGGTCGGACAGGGGAACCGCTTCGGCGTCCTCGCGGGCGACTTCGCCGGGTTTCCGAACGGGCGGCGGCTCGAGGACGACGTCACGGACATCGAGCTCCGTGCCCTCACGTGCGGCTACGGCCCCGCGGTCGCGCCGCTCATCGAGGGCCTCGGCCAGTGCGCCGGCAACGCCAACCGGTCGCCCAACAACCAGCTGGGCGACGGCGTGGACGTCAACGACCGGCCGTTCCACGTCGGGTTCCCGTACATCCCGGAGCCCCACCAGGGCTACGAGCACGTTCACCACTCGCTGGTGGGCGGCCCGTAGACGAGGGAGCAGCCGAGGGGCCCGCTGGGCGGCGGCGGGTCCCTCGTCCCCTCTCGGAGCCTGAAATGAACAGACGATTTCTCATCGCAGGACTGGCGGCAGGGATCGCCGCGACGGCCGCGCTCTTCGGCGGCGCGCTCGCCGGCGGGTCCGGTGCGTCGGACGCGCCGACGGCCCGCACCGGCGACACGGCCCAGCGCCTGCTCCAGGGCTTCTCGGCCGGCGACACCGCCGCGACGATCGCGCGCCTCGAGCAGCGCGTCGAGGCAGCGCCGGAGGACGCGGAGGGGCTCGTGCTCCTCGGGCTTGCCTACCAGCAGCGGGCGCGGGAGACGGGCGACCCGTCGTTCTACCCGCGGTCGCAGGCGGCCCTCGACCGCTCGCGCGAGCTCGTGCCGGCCAACGACCTTGCCCTCACCGGCCTGGCGACCCTCGCCGCGACGCGGCACCGGTTCGAGGAGTCGCGCGGGCTCGCCGAGCAGGCCCTCGACCTGAACCCGTACTCGGCCGAGGCGCTCGGCGTGCTCGGCGACTCGCTCGTCGAGCTGGGCCGTTACGGCGAGGCGTTCCGCGCCTTCGACCGCATGGCGGCCATGAAGCCGGGCCTTCCTTCGTACGCGCGCGTCGCGTACGCGCGCGAGCTCACAGGCGGGACGGACTCGGCCGCGACGGCCATGGCGCTTGCGGCCCGCTCGGCCCCGGCGGCCGGGGAGAGCGGGGCCTGGGCCCTGGTCGAGCTGGGCAACCTCAGGTTCAACAGCGGGCGGCTGCGCCTCGCCGAGCGCGCGTACGACGAGGCGCTCGCCCGCTTTCCGGACTACCACCGCGCACGGGCCGGGCTCGCCCGGGTTGCTGCCGCGCGCGGGTGGACGGACGAGGCGGTCGCCCTCTACCGCTCGGCAATCGACGCTGTCCCGCTCCCGGAATACGCCGGCCGTCTTGGCGAGACTCTCGCCGCCGCGGGACGCGATGACGAGGCGCGCGAGGCCTACGAGCTCCTGGACGTGATGCAGCGGCTCCTCGAGAGCAACGGCTCGCGCACGGAGCTCGAGACCGCCCTCGTCGACCTCGACCGGGGAGTTCGCCTCGCCGACGCTCTTTCACGCGCGCGCGAGGCCTACGCCGAGCGGCGGAGCGTCGAGGCGGAGGACGTCCTCGCGTGGGCGCTCTTCCGCAACGGCCGCTGCGAGGAGGCCCTGGCGCATTCGAAGCTCGCGCTCCGTCTCGGGACGCGCGACGCCCTCAAGCACTTCCACCGCGGGATGATCGAGCGGTGCCTCGGCCGGCCCGCAGCGGCCCGGGCCGCGTTCGCGCGCGCGCTCGCGATCAACCCGTACTTCTCGCCCCGCTGGGCGCCGGTCGCAGAGGAGGCGGTGTCGTGAAGCGCCTCCTGCTCGTCGCGATCGCGCTCGTCGCGCTGGCCTGGCCGGCGTCCGGCGGGGCGCACCCGCTGGGCAACTTCACGGTCAACCACCACGCCGAGGTCCTGCTCTCCGGCGACCAGGTCTACGTGACGTACGCGCTCGACCTGGCGGAGATCCCGACCTTCCAGGAGGGCGACGGCGTGCGCTCGCCCGGCTTCGCACGCCGGGTGGCCGACGACCTCGTCCTCGAGATCGACGGCAGGCGTGTCCCGCTCAGGCCCCTCGAGCACTACGTGACCGCGAGCGACGGCGCGGGAGGACTGGAGACGCTGCGCTTCGACGCGGTCTTCGCCGCGGACGCCGGCCCGGGCTCGTCGCTCGTCTTCCGAGACGAAACGTTCGAGAGCCGGTTGGGGTGGAGGGAGATCGTCGTCAGGGCGGAGGAGGGCGCCAACGTCGCTTCGTCCACAGCCCCGGCCGAGAGCGCGAGCGACCGGCTCCGGGCGTATCCGTCCGACCTTCTCAGCTCACCGCTCGACGTGCGCGAGGCCCGGGTCGAGTACGAGGCCGTGCCGTCGGCCGGGCCGGCCCCCTCGCTCGAAGCCCCGTCGGGCGCCGAGCGGGACGTGGGGAGGTTCGAGTCCCTCGTCTCCCAGGAGGATCTCGGCGTCGGCGTCGTCCTCCTGTCGCTGCTGGTGGCCATGTTCTGGGGCGCGGCGCACGCGCTCACCCCCGGCCACGGCAAGGCGATCGTCGCCGGCTACCTCGTCGGCACCCGCGGCACGCCGCGCCACGCGGTCTACCTCGGGCTGATCGTCACCGCGACCCACACGGCCGGCGTGTTCGCGCTCGGCCTCGTCACGCTCCTGCTCTCCCGCTTCCTCGTCCCCGAGCAGCTCTACCCGTGGCTCACCGTCGCCTCGGGGCTCCTCGTGGTCGCGGTCGGGGCCGCGGTCCTGGCCGGGCGCCTGCGCCACGCACGGGCGCACGCGCACGGTCACGAACACCACCACCACCATCACCCCGACCACGACCACGGCTACGGCCGCGGCGGGCTCCTCGGCGTCGGCGTCGCGGCCGGCCTGCTCCCGTGCCCGTCGGCCCTGGTCGTGCTCCTCGGAGCGATTGCGCTCCATCGTGTCGGCCTCGGCCTGGCGTTGATCCTCGCGTTCAGCGTCGGTCTCGCCGCGACCGTCACCGCCGTCGGCCTCGTCGCCGTTCTGGCCCGCCGCGCGTTCGCGCGGCTGTCCCTGAACGGGCGGCTCGTACGTAGCCTTCCCGCCGTGAGCGCTGTCGTGATTCTCGCGGTCGGGATCGGGATCACCGTCAACGCTCTCCCGGAGGTTCTCTGATGTTCGGACTCGACGACAGACTCGCCGCCTTTGCAGATGGAGGCTCCGTCTGGATCGTGCTGGCCGTCGCGGTGCTGCTCGGCCTCAGGCACGCGACCGACCCCGACCACCTCGCGGCCGTCTCGACGCTCGTCGCGAACGGGCGCGACCGTGCAACACGCCGCGCGGGCGAGCTCGGCCTCGCCTGGGGCCTCGGCCATGGCCTGACGCTCTTCGCGTTCGGTCTCCCGATCCTGCTCCTCGACAGCTACCTGCCCGAGCGGGCGCAGCAGGCGGCAGAGACCGCGATCGCCATTGTGATCGTGTACCTCGCCGTCCGGCTGCTCGTCCGCTGGCGGCGGGGCGCCTTCCACGAGCACGTGCACACCCACGGCGACGTCGACCATTCCCACGTCCACGTCGGCCACGGTCATCGCCATGCGAGGGGCCGGCTCGGCGCCTTCGGGATCGGTCTCGTTCACGGCATGGGCGGGAGCGCCGGCGTCGGCATCCTGCTCGTCGCCTCGATCGAGTCGACGGCGCTCTCCGTTGCGTCGCTCGCGCTCCTGGCGGTTTTCACGGCGGTTTCGATGACGATGCTCTCCGGCGGCTTCGGGCGTGCGCTCGTCACGCGCCCGGTCGCGGGCGCCTTCGCCGGCGTCGCGCCGGTGCTCGGGACGGCGAGCCTCGCCTTCGGCGTCTGGTACGCGACCGCGGCGTGGAGCCTCGCTCCCTATCCGTTCTAGCCTCTTATGATCGGGGGCGGTCATGGCCGCCCCCGATCTCATGCCCGACCTCACGCGCAACGCCGTCGACGTGCTCCCTGCGGGGGAGCTCGAACGCAAGCTTGCCCTCGGGCGGCCGCTCCGCGTGAAGCTCGGGATCGACGTCACGGCCCCGCACGTCCACGTCGGGCACGCGATCCCGCTCCAGCGCATGGCCGCGTTCCAGCGGGCCGGCCACGTCGGCGTCCTCATCATCGGCGACTACACGACGCGGATCGGCGACCCGTCGGGGCGCTCGAGCGAGCGGCCGATCCTCTCCGACGAGGAAATCGACGCGAACGCCCGCACCTACCTGGAGCAGGCGGCGCAGATCGTCGACACGAGCCCGGAGCGACTCGAGGTGCGGATGAACGGCGAGTGGCTGCGCGAGCTGGACTTCGCGGAAGTCGTCCGCCTGACGCGGACCATTACCGTGGCTCGCCTGCTCGAGCGGGACGACTTCGCCAACCGCTTCGCGGCCGGGACCGCCATCTCGGTCTCCGAGCTCCTCTATCCCTTCATGCAGGCGTACGACTCGGTCGCGATCCAAGCCGACATCGAGCTCGGCGGCACGGATCAGCTCTACAACCTCCTCGCCGGCCGTGAGGTGATGCAGGCCTACGGCCTCGAGCCGCAGGTCGCCTTGACGACGCCCCTCCTGGTCGGCCTCGACGGGCGCAAGATGAGCGCGTCGCTCGGCAACTACATCGGCCTCACCGACCCGCCCGAGGAGCAGTTCGGCAAGACGATGCGGATCTCCGACGAGCTCTTGCCCGAGTACTACCGGCTCGTGATGGAGTCGGAGGTCGACCCGGCAGGACTCGACCCGCTCGAGGCCAAGCTCGAGCTGGCGCGCTTCGTCGTGCAGCGCTCGCACGGGGAGGAGGCCGCGCGCGAGGCGGAGGCCCACTTCACGCGTGTGGTGCGCGAAGGGCGCGCACCCGACGAGGTCTTGGAGG